>JBKKBS010000110.1:0-3023 GCA_046713815.1 Tepidiformaceae bacterium | reverse complement strand
ACCACCACGGCGGGGCTGGTTGACATCAATCAGTCGGGTGAGGGTATCGCCATCCAGGGCGACCGGACGTACAACGGGACGTCCACGAACCCGGCCGTACTCGGGACGAACGCGGGGAGCGGATCGGGCGTCCTCGGCGTGACCACATACGGCGGTGGGGCAGCGTACGGGGTGATCGGGGATGCTTCCGCCGCGGACGCCGGCACAGGCGGGCTCTTCAAGGGCCCAACAGGGCTCGAAGTCGACGGGGCGATAAAGGTCTCGGGCACCGCCCCGGCGGCCTTCATCTGGCAGGTCACGACCGCCAGCTTCTGTAGTGTGAGCCTGACCTTCTGTACGGCCATCGACCATCCCGCGACAAACGGCAACCCAACCGCGCTTTTATTCGTCACCTCGAACTTCGACCCGGCCGGGCAGGCCAACGACCATGTCGTCGCCGTGCAGTACGTGGGCGGAAAATGGCAGATCTTCAACCAGGATGCCGTCGCCCTGGATGTAGGTGATGCCTTCAACGTGCTGGTGATCGACCGATGACGCGCAAGGTAAGGACTATGCCGGTGCTTGCGGCAGGGGCCGTGGCTGCCCTCGCAACGGTCGCGATTGTGGCCGGGCAGTCGGCGAGCGTGTGGGACCTCTCCTGGAACGCGATTACGGGCGGTGGCGGGAAGAGCACTGGCGCCGGGTATGAACTGCGCGGCGCGATCGTCCCCGTGGGCGGGCGTTCGACGGGCGGCGTGTATACCGTCCAGGGTGGCTTCTTTGGCGGAGACTCGATCAAGTTCAAGCGCTTCGCCCCAGAAACGGCCAGGGACGGGATCAACTAACTAACCTGACGGGGCCGGCACTGCCGGCCCCTTCAATTCGTTGTCAGTGCGCTCACTCCGGCTTGTCGCCGAGCGGGGTGTCAGCCCCCTCCACCCGAGCGGGCCCGAGTTCGATCACGCCATCGCCCTCCTCCTCGAATTCTGGCACAGGGCCCGCGCCCTGGAGCGCGGCGATCAGTTCAGCCGCCTCCTGCGAGGTAATGCGGCCCTGCTCGAGGAGTTGGAGGACACGCAGCTCATCCGCTTCGCGGCGACGCGGCTGGGCCGAACGCGAGCCCCGCTGGGGCTTTGCCGATGCCGGGGGCTGGGACGGCGGCTCGTCGGCGTCCGCCTGGCGGGCCTTGACGCTGACTTCGCCCACGCCCGTATTGATGCGCAGACTGGTGGGAACGCCCTGGGGGGCGCTGGGGTAGTCGATGCGCGTCTTGCCCATGCCGCTGGAGGCCTTGATAAAGACTTCGCCCCCTTGGGGAAGGCGGATCTCCGCCCGCCCGATGCCTGCGTCGATACGGTACTCACCGGGAACCAACTGGGAGATGTCGACGAGCAGGTCGCCCGTACCCGTGTCGCAGTGCGCGAGGCCGGAGTGGCCGTGGATGGCGAGCTTTCCGGCGCCCACGTTGGCGCGCAGGTGTCCGGATGTCCGCACGGTGCTAATCGTGCCGGCGCCGACATCGAGTCGGATGGTCTCCGTCGCGATCTCGCTCAGGTGGGCCTCACCGTAGCCAATGTCGAGGCGCAGATGGGGAATTTCGGGGGCGAGCCGCACGAGCGTGGTCGCGCCCTGTTTGCGACGGAAGAGCCACCCGGTTGAGAGCTTTATCTCGATGGAGAGCCGGTCACCGTCGCGCGCGACTTCGACGTGCGGGGCAGACTTGTTGCCACTGCTGATGACGCCCGGCGTCTCGTCGTCCCGGCATGGGCGGATGGTGACCCGTCCCGCCGTCTGATCGATGTGAACGTTGCGGACGCCATCCAGGGAGAAGGACTGCTCGGCGCGGACGCCGTCGGCGGGCTCCGGCCCAAGCCCGGGAGGGGGGACGCCTGCAGGTGTCCAGCCGGGGCTGCGTGGGCCACGCCCCCGGTGGCGCTCCTCGCGGTCTGCCTGGCGCCCTTCGCGGCGGAGATCACGTTCTTCGTGGCGAAGGCGCCGCCCGAGCTCGCGCATCTCCTCGCGTAGGCGCTCCGCCTCTTCGCGCGCCCTGGCGGCATCTTCACGGGCTTTCTCGAGTTCGTCATGCCAGTCAACCATCCCGGCCCCCACCGAATCCGCGCAGTTGTGCGGCTGCGTCGCCCGCGGACAGGCGCCCCGCGGCGAGGTCGTCGAACACACGCTGACGGCGGTCCGCTTCGCGGGGATCTTCCCCGGCTTCGAAGCCGAGCGATACGAGGACCTCGTTCAGCCGCGCCACGACCGTCGGGTAGGAGATCCCGAGCTCCTCCTCCACATCCTTGATCTTCCCTCGCGAGCGAAGGAAGACCTCGACGAAGTCGAGCTGGTCGCGGCTCAGTCTGGCGAGCATGCCAACATCGAAGCGCCCTTCAACGGCGACGCCGCAAGTCGGGCACTCAAGGCGCCGGACCTCCATCGCGGAGTCACAGCTCGGGCAGGCGCCAACAAGTCGGGCCATGGTATCCCCCTATCGCGCCGGGATGCGCGGGACGTAGTTGTTGGCGGCGGGGCGCCGTGCCCAGCGCTCGATGCGGGCGGCCGACCACGCGATAAGGCGTGCGGCGGCGGCGATGGCTAGGAGTATGCCCGAAGGCTCGCCGAAACGGTATTGGCGGCCCGCTTCGATGCGCGCGCGGGTATCCAGGAAGATGTAGTCGATCTGATGCACTCCCATGCGATTCTCCTTGGCTGCCGCTGGCGTGCCAGACGCTCAAAGCCGCCTTACATGCGTATCATCCATTATACTGGCAGGAAAATCAATAGATTTCTCGTGAAACTTAAGTATGGACTCAATATCGTGTGGAGCGCCTGTTCAAAAGCCCGCAGACAAGGCGAGGGGGTCGCAATTGTCGCGACGGCGCGGTTTATTCGCGGGCGAGCGCCCCCGCCATATGGTGAGGACCAACCAAACACGGAGGGTTAGCAATGAGCTTTCGCAGATCACACTAGAGCACGGCCACACCTAGTGCCGGTACAACTTAACACGCGGGAATTTGGCAAGAGAGGCTTTTGAGCTGCACTTGTCC
>JBKKBS010000109.1:0-4541 GCA_046713815.1 Tepidiformaceae bacterium | reverse complement strand
TCAGTGAACCTGGTGCGCCCCGGTGAAGGCGTTGCCCTTGGATCCCCGGGGGTGCCGAACTATTGCCTTGAGCCTGTGGCGATCCTAGCTTCGTCGGTGCATGCCTCGTTCTGCGCTCGCACGATTGATTGCGCTCACAATTGGCCTGGTCGCCTCCCTGGTGACGCCGGGGCTGGCGGTTTCGCATGGCTACGCGCACGGCGAGGAGGCGGAACATTCGGCCCCCGCGACGCATCCCTCGTCGGTCACGGTGCTCGTCTCGCAGACGGATCATGAGTCGCACCACCAGCATGGCACTGTGACCGCGGCGGTCACAACGCGCTGGAGCGCGCCTTCACCGGCGGTATTGGCGGGCGCCGTCTTCGTTTCGCTTCAACGGGCGGAGTCCACCGGCGAACGTACAGTCGGCCCGCGATCCCTGGTCGCACCCTCCTCGGCTGACCCACCGCCGAATCCCAGCAGGGCGCCACCGGTCCGTCTCTAAGCGCGCTCGGCATATCGCCGGGTAGCTGCTCTCCTGCCTCCCACTGCTCTGTGGGAGCACCTGTCTCGCAGCAGGAGTAATGCGCGAGACGCGCGGAGCCAAATACGTGTGGCGCGCTGCTCAATAGAAGCGCGACTCAACATCAAATGTCCTTCTATGAGACTTTTCATGAGTTGTTGTTTCACTACCCGAAGCGACGGGATAGCGGCTGGACCCCTGCTCGCGGTGACGCTCTGCGTTGTTTCTGTGGTATCGGCGTGCGCCGGTACGACCGGGTCCGTGAGTACGGTGTCGCCGCGCCCGCTTGGCCGGGACGTGCCTGTCTACCGTCCTTCAGCGAATGACAGCGGGCGCCCTCAGGGTCCCACCTTCGCGAATCCGTCGGATACGGTCTCACTCAGAGGTGCGATTGCGCTCGCGCTGCTGCATAGCCCCGACCTGGCCGCTTTTGCGTGGGAGACGCGCGCGCGGGAAGCCCGGGTTGTTCAGGCAGGCCGCTTGCCCAATCCGGTTCTCGGCGTGCTGGCGGAAGATTTCGGTGCTTCGACGAACTCGAACGGAAACGCATCACAACAGGTCATTCAACGACAAACGACTCTGCAACTCAGTCAACTGATCGAACTGGCCGGGAAGCGAACGGCGCGCAGGGGCTTCGCCGCAAGAACCAGCGAGCTGGCGGCGTGGGACTACGAAGCGGCGCGGATCGACGTTCTTACGCGAGTGACCCACGCGTTCATCGACGTGCTTGTCGCCCAGGAGATGGTGACGCTGACGCAGCAGACCGCGCAGCTCGTTCAGCAAGTTCGACAGAGCGTCGGCGCTCGTGTGACAGCGGGGGTGGTGTCACCGATCGAGGAGACGAAGGCAGAAGTGGCGGTTGCCTCCTCGGGCGTAGAAACGGACCGCGCTCTACGACTACTGGAAGCCAGCCGCGCAAGGTTGGCTACGCACTGGGGCAGAGGTGAGGCGACCTTCCCTGGGGTGGCAGGCAACTTGAGTGTGACCTCCGGCCTGCCGCCGATCGCCGAGTTGCGAACACGGCTCGCCCAGAATCCGGAGCTGGCCCGGTGGGCCGTAGAGATTTCACAGCGGCAGGCAGCGATAGCGGTAGAACGCTCGAATCGCGTGCCCGATGTGACACTGACCGCGGGCTATCGGCGCTTCGCCGATTCTCCACTTCATGCTTATCTGGTCGGTGCATCGGTCGCCTTGCCGCTTTTCGACCGCAACAGTGGGGGAACAGCCGAAGCGACAAGTCGCTTGCACAAGGCGTACGAAGAACGCCGGGCGGTCGAGGCGCGCGTATCGGCCGCGCTCTCGGAAGCTTATCGCGCATTGTCAAGCGCCCACTCGGAAGTGACGGCAGTACGTGAGACCGTGTTGCCAGGGTCGCGCCAGACCTTCGAGGCAGTAAGCGAGGGCTATCGCCTCGGACGGTTCGGATATCTCGATGTCCTGGACGCGCAGCGGACACTGATTGCCGCGGGTGGCCAGTACCTGCGCGCAGTGTCCGACTACCACAAAGCAGTCGCGGATGTGGAGCGGCTGATTGGCGCGCCGCTGAACGGTGGTTTATGAAACGGAGACGTTCGATGCCTAACGAGATTCTGACGAACGCAGGGAAGACAGGTTCTCGCTGGAGACAGGTTCAGTCGTGGGCGAGAGGAACCCTGCCCGCCCGTTTCCGGAATCGGCCGTTCCCCGTCATTCCGGTGATCGTGGTCGTGGGGATCCTGCTTTCTGCCGTCATTCTGCTGGGAGGGCGCGATCGTGCGGTCGCCGCAGAGTCGGGGGCGTTGTCCTACCCGCGTGGTCCCCACGGCGCCCGGCTATTGTCGGAGGACTCGCTGCAGCTCGAGGTCACCATCTATGAATCAGGCGTACCGCCTCAGTTCCGGGTGTATCCATTCGACGCTGCCCTGAAGCCGGTATCACCGGCCGATGTCGCGCTCACGGTCGAACTGCACCGGCTCGGCGGGCGCGTTGACACCATCGGGTTTCGCCCGGAGGCCGACTACCTGCTGGGGGGAGCGGTCGTCGAGGAGCCGCACTCGTTTGATGTGAAGGTGATCGCCGTGAAGGGCGGCCGGCGCTACGAGTGGTCGTATTCGCAGATCGAGGGCAAGGTCAGGCTGGGTGAGGACCAGGTCGCGAGTTCCGGCATCGTCATCAACACGGTGGGTCCGCGGCGAATGGTCACCACGCTCGAACTGCCTGCGCAAGTCAGGGCGAATGAGACGCGTCTTGCGCACGTGGTGCCACGCCTAACGGGCGTAGTGACCGCCGTCTTCAAGCAAGAGGGAGATCGGGTGAGCCGGGGCGAGTTGATGGCCGTCCTCGAAAGCCGTGAGCTTGCCGATGCCAAGAGCGCCTACATGGCGGCGACACGTCAGGTCGAGTTCACCCGTGTGGCGCTCTCGCGTGAGGATGAACTCTGGAAGAAGAAGATCTCCGCCGAGCGGGAGTTTCTCGAAGCAAAACGCGTGTTTGACGAAGCGGAACTCGCCGAAAAGCTCGCGGCGCAGACGCTCGTCGTCCTTGGCGTACCGAGAGAATCACTGTCAGGCCTGGCATCGGCGCCACCGGAGAGCATGGCGCGATACGAGATTCGGGCGCCGTTGAGCGGCAGGGTCGTCGAACGAAACGTGACGGTGGGCGAAGCCGTGACTGCGGTCGAGGACATCTTCACGGTTGCCGACCTGTCGTCGGTGTGGGTGGATATCACCGTGTACGCGAAAGATCTCGGGCTGGTGCATGAGGGGCAGGAGGCGACGGTGCGCTCCAGCGATCTGGGCATCGAGGTCACAGGCCGCGTCAGTTTCATCGGGCCGCTCGTGGGCCAGGAGACTCGCGCCGCCACCGCGCGCATCGTGGTGGCGAATCCGCGGGGGCAGTGGCGTCCGGGATTGTTCGTGAAGGTCAGTCTCGTTCGCGAGGCAACCATGGTGCCGTTGGCCGTCTCTGTCGACGCCATCCAGACCTTCCGTGATTGGCAGGTTGTCTTCGTGCGGTATGGTGATTGGTTTGAGGCGCGCCCCGTGGAGCTCGGCCGGAGTGATGGCCAGTGGATCGAAGTCAAGAGCGGCCTCAAACCGGGCGAGCGGTACGCTGCGGCCAACAGCTTCGCCGTGAAGGCCGAGATCGGCAAGCTCGGCGCCACGCACGATCACTGAGGCGCCGCCACGCATGATCGAACGAATCCTCCGTTTCTCGATCCGGCACCGCTGGTTGGTTGTCATCGCAACCCTCGCGATGGCCGTGTTCGGTTTCTTCAACTACACGCGCCTGCCAATTGATGCGGTACCGGACATTACGAACGTCCAGGTGCAGATCAATACCGAGGCACAGGGCTACTCGCCGCTCGAGGCGGAGCAGCGCGTGACGTATCTCGTCGAAACGGCCATGGCGGGTCTCCCCCGGTTGGAGGAGACTCGTTCCATCTCGCGTTATGGGCTCTCTCAGGTCACGGTCATCTTCGAGGACGGCACGGATATCTACTGGGCGCGGCAACTCATCGCGGAGCGCGTGCAGGAGGTGAAGAGTCAGTTGCCGCCGGGCATCGAACCGAAGATGGGCCCGATTGCGACGGGCCTTGGTGAGATCTTCCTCTGGACGGTGGAGGCGAAGCCGGGCGCGACCACGGAAGACGGTCGGTCGTACTCCGGAATGGACCTGCGGACGATACAGGACTGGATCGTGCGTCCGCAGCTGAAAAACGTCGCCGGTGTCGCCGACGTCAACAGCATCGGAGGCTATACAAAACAGTTTCACGTCACACCCAATCCGGACCAGCTCATCGCTTATGGGTTGACGTTTGCCGACGTGATGGCGGCGGTGGCCCGCAACAACAGCAACGTCGGCGCGGGCTACATCGAGCGAAGCGGCGAGCAATACCTGATTCGCGCGCCGGGTCAGGTGCAGAACATCGAGGACATCCGGCAGATCGTGGTGGGCAATAACCGCGGTACGCCCATTCATCTCCATGATGTCTCAGAGGTGCAACTGGGCAACGAGTTGCGAACTGGCGCCGCCACCGAGGACGGCCGTGAAGTGGTGT
>JBKKBS010000108.1:0-11088 GCA_046713815.1 Tepidiformaceae bacterium | reverse complement strand
TCGATTTCAGGATCGAGGGCGGTATGCGCAGGCTCGTGTCCAGGGTCGACATCCGTGCGCCCCGTGGCCCCGTTTCGAGCCCCTGGTAGGCGAGGTCCACGGTTTGGCCGCCAACCGAATACGACGGCAGACCGGCCTTCCCCTCCGCGGCGATGTGAATCGCCCGCGCATAGTCAGTGACATAATTCTCCGCTTCGAAGGTGTCGAAGTCGAAGGGGCCGGACGAGCCACAGGCCTGGGCCTCCTGGATCGGGCGCGTGAATGCGCATACCAACACGCCGAACGCCGCCGCCGCCAGCAGCGGGCCCACCCTCATCGCGTCGCCCAACCGAAGAAGCGGCTTGCACCCTCGATCGGCCGCCGGCTCCCGTTTTCCGCGACTAGTTCGAACGAGCCCTCACCCGGCTGAGCGAAGCTCGGCCCGTCCCAGTGTTGCACTGCCAGCCCTCGGCCATCAGCCGAATAGCCAAGTGGCACGTCAAACCCGGCCGCCGTCAGAGCCTGTGCGCCCGGGCCGGACGACGACGCGAATGGCTCACGTCCGAATGTTGCCTGTTCGCTTCCAGGCCGCCACGCCACTCCGAGGCTCTGGCTCGCGTCGGCTGCCCTCAGGTCTTGCCTCATCGCCCCTTCCAACGCCATGGATCGCGCAAAGTACTTCACCCCGCCCTCGGTAACCGTTTCCACGAACGCGATCGACGAACCGTCCGCGTTCAGCCGCCAGTCCCGTGTGATGCCTGGCGCCAGCAGTGCGGTCTCCGCTCCGCCGCGGTAGAGGACAGATCCCCGTCCCTCGATCACGACATGAACGAACCGCCCCTGGCCGTCGAACCCCACGGAGTACGCGCCGAGCACTCCCGATGCCTCCGCGAGCGTCTCCTCCGCGCCGCCGTTAAGAGGGACGCGCGACAGGCGCACGCTCCCCTTCGGCCCTTCCGCGCTGGTTCGGCTCACGACGACGGACTGCCCATCCGCCGCCCAGGCGGGCGTCTGGAGGTAGTCCACGTTGGCAGCCGCCCTCGTTATCTTGCCCGTCAGCAACTCGACCACGAGCAGCGATGCGACTGGATCTGCCTGCGTCCCCCCGTCTGCCACCACCAACGCCACGCGCTCATGGCCGGGCGAGACCGCACCGTATGAGGCATAGCCGGGGAGATGCGGCACGCGCGCAATTTCGCGCGCCGGACCGCCGTCCGTCCCGACGGCGAGCAACACATCGGCGTTCGTTTCCGCCCTGGCCACCACTGCGTAGTTGCCCGCCGGGGCGGCCGCGAACGCCGACGAAGGCCCGCCGCCACCGAACGAGGCAAGCACCGCCGCCACGATTGGGCCCACGGCGATGAATGCGGCCGCGGCCGTCGCCAGCAGCCACCAGTAAGGAAAGTGGGCTCGTCTCGGTGCATAACGCATCGGAATCGACAAATGGCTCTCCAAACGCCCGCCAGCGCCTACTCCATGTCCAGCACAAACCCAAGGAAGACAGTCCGCGCCGACTCGGAGAGCGGCACGCGTACCGGCTGTCCCGGCATCACGAGTTCCAGGGTTTGCCTCGGCATCGTGAGGCCGTCGCTTCCGGCGGAAATAATCGAAGCGACGAGCCACTTGCCGTCCGGCGCCCACGCCGTGGGCACTACGTATGAGGACCCCTCCGAGGGATTGACGATTGAGAACGAGCCGCCAGGGCCGCCAAACTCGGCCAATTCGGCCCCATGCCGCCACACAGCTCCCAGTTGATCGCCTTCCGGGCCGGCGCTCAACACCTCACCCGTGGCGATCATGAGCGTGCGCCCCGCGTATCGCTGGTCTCCCAGGCCAACAACATCCACGTACGCCAACCGGGAGCCTTCGGGGCTCAACGCCCACGAGGTTGTCAGCCCGGCGCTCAACATGGCCACCTTCGTCCGGCGGCCGTCTCGCAGGGACCACAACGTCGACCCGGACTGGTCGATCACCACCGTGAACAGCCGCTCACCCCTGGCGCTGTATCCAACCGGCGCCACCTCCCGTGCATCCGCGAAGCGGACGACCACATTCGCCGCGCCCGTCGCGCTGTCCACCTCGACCACCGTCTTGCGATCCCCCGCGACGACCGCGACCCTCATGCCATCGCGCGACCATGCAAGTTCCGACAAATGGTCATACGTACCCCCGGCCTCATTCAGTTCACCGCTCGGCAGATGGACGAAGGTGAGCTGCGCTTCGGCCGCGGGCTGGCCGACTGACAGGATCGCCAGACGGTCCCCTCGGGGCGACGCTTCGCCGCGAATGCGGAGGCCGGCCGCTGGCTGGAACGGCCGGAACGAAGCCGCGAGGCGCGCCTCGCCCAGGACCCCGGCGGGCCGCACGTAGACATGGTCCTGGCCGCCCTCACTCACGGTAAATGCCACCGAGCCAACGGACCCTGGGAGGTCCATGGGCAGGACGGCGTTCTTCTCGTTGGAGGTTGTTTGCGCTCCAAATACGGCCCAGGCAAGAACCGTCGCGATCATCGCCACGATGCCAAGCACCATTGGAACCAGGGAATCAGGGACGTGTAACGCCGCTCGGTGGCGGGGCACGAACACTGACCGACCTCTCGCTTGCCGGCCCCGGGCACGACTCCCGGAGCGGATGGCAGAGGAACGCCACTTGCGCGGCGCAACCATTGCTCGTTCCCGGACGCGCACCCCGCGGCCGTCCGGCTTTCCCGTCCGGATGCAACGCATCCTGCCGGGATAGCCCGACCGTACCCCGCACCCATCCAAAGGGCAACCTGCGGACATGGCGTTTCGTTGCCCAACGAATAGGTCAGTGCTAACTGCTCAGTGATTCTGTCGGTCCGCCGGAGATGACTGACGTTAGAGCACCAACATCTCCCCCTGCCTTGAACGTGGCCAAGCAAGCCGAACACATGACTCCCCTATCCCCGCCGGGAGAGAGGTAGGGGGTGAGGGGCGGGATGTCAGTCGCAGGGAGATCCTCATCATTTTTTCATCCCATCCGGTGGGGCGCCCGCGACATCTTCACTCGCCACGGCTCTCCAGAGAGGCTGGATCTGACGATTTACGGCGCCTTATCCATCGCTCGCGTCCCAGCCTGCTCCCGCAACGGCGCTCCATCCGCCGTCTTGTCCACAACCTGCGTCAACACAACCGTCCGGCCCTTGCGGTACACGTCGGAATACGCGGTATATCCACGGCTGTCTGGCGCTTCCGTCCGGTACGACTTGCGTACCTCACCGATCTGCGGTGAGGCGGCATCGACGAACTTCGCCTCCACGCCAAGGAACTCCTTGGGCGGGGTCCGTAACGCCTCCGCGAACGCGTTGAACTGCGTGTTCGCCGCCGCCGCCGTGGGAAGCACGTAGATGCGGACCTGCACCTGCTGCTGCGGCTCCTGGCCCTTGTACAGGGCGACCGCGGATTCGAACGCCGGCTTTGCGGGGTCTGGCCCCGATTCCGTCATCGTGAACCCGAGGTCGTCCAGTCTCGGCAACAGGCTTCGCGCGCTGACCGTTGCCGCGCCGCTTGACAGCGTCGGTGGCACTGCATCGTCATCTCCGCCGCAGGCGCCCGCTCCGAACACCAGTCCAAGGCTCACGATGCTTATCGTAACGACGCGAAGGCAACGACGATCTCGGCTCCCTGTTCCGGGTTCAGATGGTCCGTGTTGATGGAAAGGTCGTACGTGCACGGAGTCAGCCATCCTGTCTCGTAGAAGCGCTTATACCAGTCGATGCGCTCGGCATCCGTGCGCTCCACCGTCTTCAGCGCCGTCTTCTCGTCGACGCCCATCCCTGCCATGATGCGGCGCGCGCGGAAATCGGGCGAGCCCGTGACCAGCACCCGTACCGTATCGAGCCGGCCGCGCAGGATGACCTGCGCCGCGTGCCCCACGATCACACATTCGCCTTGCTCCGCCAGGTCGCGAATCACGTCCTCCACGAAGCGGCGGTAGTCGATCGATGTGTAAAGCGGTGTCGTGCTCAGGGGGATTGGGTCAGCCCAGGCCGCCACCGGCATGCTCGGGTTTCGCGCCAGCGCCTCGAGAATGCGCGTCATGAGCGACGGCGTGTGTTCGGCCTCGCTCACTGTCTCGGGCGAGACGCCCGCCTCGGCCGCCGCCTCCTGGATAATCTGATAATCGATGTAGCGGTAGCCCGTCCTGGTGGCTACCACCTGCGCCACTTCTTCGCCCGCCACCCCAACCTGCCGTGCGACCGTGATAACCCGCGTGTTCATGCTTGCCCCTCCAGGCGGACCGCTTCGGCGGGGATTGTAGCCCATCCGGCGGTATCGCCGGGCGTTCCCGCCGCAGCGCGTCATGCCCATCTTGCGCGCGGTTGAAGTAGCGTAGGCCCGTAGGCCCGTAGCTCCTAAACCCGGTCGCTCCCGCCGTCCGCCAGGCAGTACGCCGTAGCGCCGTGGCTCTGGTGCAAAACGAGCAACGAAGAACGCCCCCATTTTTTCGGGGGCGTTCTTCGTGAAGCGGTTGGTGCCGCAAAGAGGCGAGTCTGCAGGTTCGCCTCGTTAGGCCGCGAATGGTCCCGTCAGGCCTTCGAACCTGGACAGGAGATATGGATCGAAGCGCGTCCCCGAAAGGCCGCGCATCACTTCGAGCCCGTCCGCCGCGTTCATCGCGCGCCGGTAAGGCCGGTCGCTCGTGAGCGCGTCGAACGCTTCGCACATGCCGATGATTTGTGCCTCGATGGGGACTTCGTCACCTTCGAGCATGCCCGGGTAGCCTTTGCCATCAATCCGCTCGTGGTGGCAACCCACCCACCATGCCGCCGCGCCGAGCCCCGGCACTTCGCTCAGGATGTCGCGTGCGTAGATTGGGTGCGCCTGCACCGCCGACATCTCGTCGATCGTGAGGATGTCGGGCTTGCTCAGGTAGTGCACGGGCACGCCCAGCGTCCCGAGGTCTTGCAGCATCGCCGCCACCTTCACCAGGTCTGCCCGGCGCTCCGTCATGTCGCAGGTAAGAGCGAGCCGCCGCGACATATCCGCCACACGCCGCCCACGCCCCGGCTCGCGGCCGTTGCGTGTGTCCACCACGTCGCTGAGCACACCGATGAAGTCGAACAGCTCGTCCCGTTGCATGATCCCGCCGTAGTTCAGCGACATCAACGTGGAGGGCAGATCGTTGTCATAGAGGCCCAACCAGAAATCGTCGCGCCCCGCAAGCAACGCCATCGTTTCGGCGATCTCCGGGTCAAGCTCGTTGCCTGCCA
Organism: Tepidiformaceae bacterium; assembly: GCA_046713815.1. GTDB lineage: Bacteria > Chloroflexota > Dehalococcoidia > Tepidiformales > Tepidiformaceae > JBBDMZ01. The sequence continues at coordinate 5,876 of JBKKBS010000108.1, read as the reverse complement.
TGTCGCGCACCAGCAGAGGGCCACGCTTCCGCACCAGCAGCGGTGATCCCTCTGCGTCAATCATCGTTTCCACGCGGTCAGCCACGGCGACCACTCGCGCCACCATCGGCATCTTCTCGCCGCCCGCCGTTGGCGACACGCCTGAACCATCCCAGCAGTCGTGATGGCTGGCCACCGCCCTCGCCACGCCGTCGCCAAGACCGAGCTTGCGCACGATCTTCGAGCCCTGGTCGCAATGTTGCGCCAGCGCCTCAATCACACCAGCCCACCCCCCCGACGGGACGCTCGCCAGCACCTCACGGGCATTGGTGGCACCCGTGATCATCTGTGTGCCCCGGCCCGAATCGATTTTCGCTCCCGCTGGCAGGGCCGCCATACCAATATCGTGGAGCAACGATGCGAAAAACACTTCCTCAATTCGCGCCGGCTCAAGACCGAGTTCCGTGGCGAGGTAGACACCAACGTACGCCACACGTTGCGCGTGGCCGGGCCGCCGGCCCTCCGCCAAGTCGAACGCACGGCTCAAGGGCGCGAGCAACGCGCCCCGGCTGAGACGCGGCACACCGCTAAGCCCCGCGTCGTCGTAGAGCGAGGGGTCGAGAAAGTCGGCCTTAACGGCCTGGATCTGCGCCTTCTGTGCCATAGCCCCGCGACTCCTGGAGCGATACGCCCGTACCACATCTATCGGCCCTCCCCCAACCAAACCACAGGGAGAACGGCGCGCTGGCCGCCAGAAATCAGGAAGAGTCGCGGGAACCCCCACCGTTGCTTGGAACAAATGCCCGTTCGCCGTGAGAGACATGCCCGTGTGTCCTATTTTCGCGTCTTTACGAACTTCGCCACCATCGGCGATCATAGAGGCCGAGGAGACGCTCCATGCCCACCCCCTTCGAGCACGTCGTTACTACCGAGGTGCACCTCCGCGAGGTCATCCCTCCCCCGCGCACACAGGGCACATGGGACAAGACCATCAGCCGTGTGGATGAGCACTCGGCCGCGTTCATCGCGAGTTGCCCGTTTGTGCTCATCGCCACATCGGATCGGGCGGGCCGCATGGATGTGTCGCCGAAGGGCGATCCCCCTGGGTTCATCAAGGTCATTAACGAGTCCACGCTCGCGATCCCGGATCGCCCCGGTAACGGCCGCGCCGACTCGTTCCGCAATATCCTTGAGAACCCGCGCATCGGGCTCTACTTCCTCGTCCCCGGCCGCCCGGAAACGCTCCGTGTAAACGGCGGCGCCCGCCTCGTCCGCGACCAGTGGCTGCTCGACGAAATGGCCATGAAGGGCAAGCCCGCGCAGCTCGCGCTCGTGGTCGATGTGGAGGAAGTCTTCTTTCACTGCGCGAAGTGCGTCGTCCGCTCCGGGCTGTGGGATTCCGAGCACTGGGCCGACGCCTCCGGCCTCGCATCCATGGGCCAGGTCATGCGCGACCACATCAAGCTCGATGTCCCCGTGGAGGAGATAGAGCAGTCACTACAACGCGACATCGAAACGCGTCTTTATTGATCGGGATCGAGTCCGCGCGCGAGCATCAACGAGCATGCGATCCAGCCTCCGCGAATTGGCGTCCGGAGACTCCGCCCGGGGGCCCGCACCGACGCCCCGGTTGCATCGCCACCGTGCTAGGATCGCCGACATGAGCACGGAGTTTCTGCTGACCACGCTCATCATCGTCGCGACGCCTGGCCCCGGCGTCCTCTACACGCTGGCCGCGAGCCTCTCGCACGGCGCCCGCGCGAGCATCATCGCCGCGGTTGGCTGCACGCTCGGCATCATCCCGCACATGATTGCGGCTATCACGGGTGTGGCCGCGCTCCTGCATACCAGCGCACTCGCCTTCCAGGGCCTCAAGTACCTGGGCGTGGCCTATCTCCTCTACATGGCGTGGAACACGCTGCGAGACAGAAGTGCGCTCACCGCCAGCGAGGAGGCGCCCCGCTCGGCGGCCAGCGTCATCCGCTCCGGTGTCCTGATCAACATCCTCAACCCCAAGCTCACCGTCTTTTTCTTCGCGTTCTTGCCCCAGTTCGTGAGCACCAACGAGCCGCGGGCATTTCTGCGCATGTTGGAGTTGAGCGCCGTATTCATGATCGTTACGTTCGTCGTCTTCGTCGTGTATGGGGTGCTCGCGGCGGCCGTTCGGCAGCGCATAATCTCGAGCCCTCGCGTCGTGCGCTGGATGCGCCGCGCCTTTGCCGGTTCCTTTGGCGTTCTCGCGGGCAGGCTCGCGTTCACGGATCGGTGACGCCATGTACTTTCAGCACTCCCCCGATATTTGGGTGGACTACCCAGAGCTGATCGCGGGCGCTCTCTTTGCCGAGGGAATCACGAACTCTGTTTGCGTTGATTCTCAAGTCGCCGGGTACAACGCAATCGCCAAGTCTCGGCTGGGGACGGACACCGAGGCATCGTTCCCCGAAATCCAGGCATGGCGCCGCGCCTTCTCGCGGATGGGACTCAAGCCCACGCAGTATCGATGCGCCTCGGAGTCGCTCTTGCGGCGCTTCCGGAAAGAGGACGCACTCCCCCGGATGCACCCTTTGATCGACCTCTGCAATGCGATGTCGCTTGCTTCCGCGATACCGGTGGCCGTGTTCGATGTTTCCAGGGTCACCGATTCCCTCGAAGTTCGATATGCGAGCGGCAACGAGGTCTACGAGACCTTCTCGGGCGAGATCGAATACCCCGACGCTCATGAGGTGGTCTTCGCGGACTCAACCGGCCGCGCCCACGCGCGACGGTGGACGAATCGACAGAGCGGCTATTCGGCCGTTCGGGACACGACGAGAGATGTCTTGATCGTCGCCGAAGCGATGCACGGGTCAGCAGAAGATGTTCAGCAGCTTGTCACCACCCTTGCGCATGAGCTGAACGCCGCCTGGTCCGTCAGTCCGAGGTCCGCCATCCTGACCCAGGTCTCGCCCCGCTTTGAGTTCTAAGCGAGGAACAGGCGCGCTGCCTCGCCTTCGCCGGCCACACGCGTATGGCAGTCCGCGCCCCGCGAACAATCCCCGGCCTTTGAACGGTGGACCGCCTATCGCGGCCGGTAGAGCGTGAGTTCCCGCCGCTCCGTGATGCTCCGGCCCAGCTTTCGCCACGGCCTCCCCGCGAGCAGTCCGCCGTCAACCACCAGCGTCTGGCCGGTGATCCACTCCGCGTCGTCACTCACGAGGAAGAGTACCGCCCGCGCGATGTCCTCTGGCTCTCCCGTCCGGCCCAGGGGCTGCTGGTCGCTCACGCGGCTCCGCAGCCGGTCCAATGCGGCTTCCACCTCTTCCTCCGCATGCTCCGATCGCGGGCGCCCGGCGGCTAGTGGCGTGGCGATGTATCCCGGACAGACGGCGTTGACGCGCACGTTGTATTCCGCCATCTCCAGCGCCGCGGTCTTTGTCATCATCACGACCGCCGCCTTGGCCACCGTATAGAGTTGATTGCCCACCCCAGCCTCGAAGGCGCAGACGCTCGCGGTGTTCACGATCGCCCCGCCGCCGCGCGCGCGCAGGTGCGGCGCCGCGTGCTTCGTGCCGAGGAACACGCTCTTCAGGAGCACGTCCATGGTCATGTCGTACTCATCCACGGTCGTTTGCTCGATCGGTCCCTGGACGCCACCGAAGCCGGCGTTGTTGAAGAGAATGTCGAGCTGCCCAAAACGCTCCACCGCGGTCTCAATCGCGTCATGCACGTCTGCTTCGCGCGCGACGTTGCAGCGCACCGCCACGGCGGCATCACCCAGCTCCCCGGCGACGCCTTCCGCCACCTCCTGCTGCAAGTCCGCGATCACGACTCGCGCGCCCTCCGCCACGAAGAGCCTCGCCGTTGCCGCCCCGATGCCGCTCGCCCCGCCCGTCACCACCGCAACCTTGCCATTTAGCCTTCCCATTGTCGTCGTCTCCTGCCCGAAGTCCCCGTACTCTACATGGCCGTTACATGGCCGTTGGCTGTTGGCGCGAATGACAGGGTGGCTAAGCGTCCTCTCGGAACTCGGAACTCGGAAACTCGGAACTCGGAACTCGGAACTCGGAACGGAAACTTGTTCTCGTATCGACGCAATGGATGGGTTGTATGAATCGCTTCGAATATGCCTATCGATGCACTGCACACGCCGTTCGAAGGGCGTACACTGATGCGGGTAAAGGCGTCTGCAGCCGTCCCCACGGCATCGCGCGTTTCGCCCCAGCCCAGGCCGAACGAAGGGACGTTATGGACAGTTCTCGGCTCAACCGCTTCGTCAATCAGCGCCTGGCTGACCTTCCCCTCGACCAACCCGTCACCGTAACTTCATCTACCACCGTGGCCGATGCGCTCGCTCTCATGCGCGAGGGCAGCCGCTCGTGCGTGCTCGCTGTCGATGGCGGCCGCCTCGAAGGCATCTTCACCGAACGCGACGTCCTCGACCGCTGTATGGATCCCGCCTTTGATTGGCAGCAGCCGTTGGGCACTTCCGTCCTCACCCGTCCCGCGCGGACGATCGGCTCCAACGGCACCGTTGCCGAGGCCATCGCCACCATGCAACAACACCATTACCGCACGCTTCCGGTCGTCGATGGCGATCACGTTGTCGGGCTCGTCCGCGTCGGTGATCTCTTGATGCACCTCGCGGAAGCATTTCCGGAAGATGTCTTGAACCTTCCCCCGCGCCCGCACCAGGTAATGGAAACAGAAGAGGGTGGATAGCACACGCCAATGACCACAGAGACCCCCGCGCTCCCGGTACATCAGATCGAGGAACTCGATCGCGTTACCATTCGCTTTGCAGGCGATTCCGGCGACGGCATGCAACTCACGGGCACGCAGTTCACGAAGACCACGGCGATCTTCGGCAATGACCTTGCGACCCTCCCCGACTTCCCCGCTGAAATCCGAGCCCCCACGGGATCCCTGCCGGGCGTTTCGGGCTTCCAGATATCTTTCTCAAGCACCGAAATTCGCACCCCCGGAGATCAGCCCGACGCGCTCGTTGCGATGAATCCCGCCGCGCTCAAGACGAACGTCGGCGACCTCCGTGACGGCGGCCTCCTGATCGTCGACGCCGACGAGTTCAGCCCCGGCAACCTGAAAAAGGCCGCCTATAGCTCCAATCCTCTCGAAGACGGCTCGCTCTCCCGGTTTCAGCTCGTCGCCATCCACATCACGAAGCAGAACGAAACAGCCGTCGCCGACCTTCCCCTGAACTCCAAGGAAAAGTTCCGTTCGCGCAACTTCTACGCCCTCGGCCTCATCCTCTGGCTCTATGGGCGCGAGATGGACACCACCATCCGCTGGGCGGAGTCGCAGTTCGCTCGCCGCCCGGACATCCTCGAAGGCAACCTCCGCGCCCTCAAGGCTGGCCACAGTTTCGGCGAGACCACCGAGATCTTTCGCGTCCGCTACGACATCGCTCCCGCGAAAGTCGAGCCCGGCACCTATCGCCATATCTCCGGCAACGAAGCAACCGCCCTCGGATTCGTCGCCGCCTCCATCCTCGCGGACCTGCCCCTGTTCTATGGCAGCTACCCCATCACTCCCGCATCCGATGTCCTCCACGAACTCTCGAAGCTCCGCCATTTCGGTATTAAGACGTTCCAGGCGGAAGACGAGATTGCCGCCATCGGTTCCGCCATCGGCGCCGCCTACGGTGGCCACCTCGGCCTCACGGGCACCAGCGGCCCCGGACTCGCCCTCAAGAGTGAGGCCCTCAACCTCGCTGTTATGACCGAGCTCCCGCTCGTCGTCATCGATGTCCAGCGCGCGGGCCCCTCCACGGGCATGCCCACCAAAACAGAACAATCCGACCTCCTCCAGGCGATGTACGGCCGCAACGGCGACTCATCCGTCGTCATCATCGCGCCGTGCACTCCCTCCGACTGCTTCTTCATGGCGATTGAGGCGTTCCG
>JBKKBS010000107.1:0-3726 GCA_046713815.1 Tepidiformaceae bacterium | reverse complement strand
TGATGCTCCAGAGCGATGTGGTGCTCGACAACTACCGGCTGGGCGTGCGCAAACGGCTGGGAATCGACTATGCAACGCTGTCGCGGATCAATCCGCGCATCATCTCGATCTCGATCACGGGCTACGGGCCGACGGGGGCGCTGGCGCCGGATCCCGGGTTCGACCCGCTCGTGCAGGCGCGCAGCGGCCTCATGCAGGCGCAGGGCGGGAACGGCGAGCCGGTGTTTTACCAGGTGCCCGTGAACGACACGGGCACGGCGATGATAGGCGCCCTCGGCATCTGCCTGGCGCTGAACGCGCGCGCGCGGACGGGGCGCGGGCAAGAGCTCCTCACGAGCCTGGCCAACCAGAGCGTCATCTTCCAGTCGGGCGAAATCACCACGTACGAGGGCCGGCCCGCGCCCCAGGCCGGCGGCCTCGACTTCCTCGGGCCCAACGCGCTGCGACGCCTCTATCCGGTGGCAGACGGCTGGATCGCCGTGGCCTGCCGCGAGCCGGTCCATTTCCAGTCGCTCTCTGCCGCGCTGGGGCACACCGAGTGGGCGGGGCGCTACGTGGCCGAACGCGCGCTTGAGGAACCGGCGCGTGGGCCGCTGGCCGAAGCGATCGCGGAGGCGTTGGCCGCGATGTCCCGCGACGAGGCGCTCGACCGGCTGCTGGCGAAGGGCGTGCCTGTCGCGCCCGCTCTGCGAGTGGAGGAGGTCTTCCGCGACCCGCACATGGCGGCCAACCGCATGACCACGGAGTTCAGCTACTCGCTGCTGGAAGGGATGCTCACGGGCGTCCGCTCGCTCGGCGATTTCGACGGCTGGGAGGGCGGCTACGCCCGCTCCGCACCGCTCGTGGGCGAACACTCGTCCGAGATCCTCGCGGAGTACGGCTTCGATGAGGCGCGCGTGGTGACGCTGCTGGCGTCAGGCGTGGTGAAGCAGGGGTAGTGACTCTAATCGTTGGCGGATGACTGCTCGCCCGCGGCGAGTCCCAAGAACACCACGGCCAATCGCCCAATCTGCCGTAAGTGCTCAAGTTCAAGCACGCCGATTTGTCGGCCCAGGCGAGTTCGCGGAACAGTGGTGATCTTATCCACCATGGCGTTGCTTCGGGACCGCAGGCCATTGAGGTGGTTGGGTTCTATAGTCAGCCGAAACCGGGGGGCCGGCGTCAAATCGCTTGTAAGCGCACAGATGGTGACCGAATCGGTACTGTCGAAACTGTCGTCCTGGAGGATCACCGCGGGCCGCGGCTTAGTCACGTAGTCGCCGCCTCCGGCGAGAGTCCAAACCTCTCCTCGTTTCATTCGTCCCAGAGAACAGAAACAGAATCGATAAACGCCTGATCCTCTGCAGCGTGCTCACTCTGAGCAACCGCGAGCGACTGCCTATGCGCCTCGCGCTTGAACTCTTCAGTGCTTGTGTCAGGCACCCACATCTGAATGGGTCGCAAACCTTGGGCGCGCAGCCGCGCGCGATGGGCTTTGACTCTGTCGGTGGATGATCGCGGTGTGCGCATGGCCTCCTCCTCGTTACATGTAACGATACCACGTCGTCCCGACACTCGCACTGCTACTCGCGTCAGCGGCCGGGGAGGCGGGCCGGGCGGGAGCGGCGTTCGCGCATGGCGTGGTCCACGCGCTCGCGGTCGGCGGCGGCGGTGGTGCGGCGGAAGAGCTGGAGCACGGCCACCGCCAGGATCACCACGCCGCCCTGGATGGCGAGCGTCTCGCGCAGACCGATATGGTCCGCGAGGATACCGATCGGCAGCGCGACGATCCCGAAGAGGCTCCAGCTCAACATCGAGATCGACTGCACGCGGCCGTGGTATTCGTCTTCGCTCATCGACATCGTGAGCGAGTTGTTGAGCGACTGGAACGCGCTCGCGAACGCCCCCACGAAGAGGATCGCCATGAGCCCGAAGACAAAGTTTGATGTCGCCGCTAGCAGGATGAGCGACGCGCCAAAGAGCATCGCGAGTAGGGGCTGCGCGAACCAGGCGCGGCGGTGCGCGGCGTAGCTCGCAACGATCACCGTGGAAATGACGGCGCCCACCGCGCTCACGGTGGAGAGCAGCCCGAGGCCGCCCGGTCCGACGCCGTAGATGTCCTTCGAAATGGAGGCGAGGAACGATTGGTACGGGAAGCCAACCATGACCACGAGAAACGACGTGAGGATGAGCAACGAGATCGACGGGCGTTGACCGATATAGCGCACGCCGTCGATGAGGTCGCTCAGAGGTGATCGCTGCGAGGTGCGCGGGCGAGGGTTGCCAGCAGGCAGACGGAGGTTGGTGAGCATGGCGACGATGAAGCCGATGGTGGTGACGAAATACACGCCCTCAATGCCGATGAAGGCGACGCCGATGAAAACGCCCGCGATAGACGGCCCGATAACGCGTGTGCTGTTCATGCTCAGCTGCTGAAGCACGACCGCATTGCCGATTGCGTCGCGGCCGACCAGGTCGCTAGTAAACGCCTGGCGCGCGGGACCCATGAAGGCAAACCCGGCGCCCTGCACGACCCCTGCCGCGACCAGGTGCCAGTACTCGATGTTGCCAGTCGTAATGAGGATCGCGATCCAGAGCGAGTTCAGGGCAATGATGCCCTGCGTAATGATGATGAGATTGCGCTTCGGCAGGCGGTCGGCGAAGACGCCGCCCCAGGGGCCGAGCAGGAGCTGGGGCAGGCCGAAGGCGAGCATCACCCCGCCGAGGGCAGAGTTCTTGCCCGTCAGCTCGTAGGCGAGGAAGCCGCGCGCGATCACCTGCATCTGCATGCCGAGGAACGAGAAGAGCGTGCCCCACCAGAGCAGCCGGAACTGGCGGTTCTCGAGCGCATAGAACGTACGGCTGAAATACGAAGGAAGGGCCACGGGCTAACCTTGACGCGAACGTTAGTGTAAGACTATCAGTCTGGGCGTCGACGGTCGACGGTCGACGGCTGGCGGCGATGTCCGGCGGCACCCCGAAGTGCCGATGGCCCTTGGCCCGCTACAATCCGGGCATGGATGCCACACCCGCTGTCACGCGCGACCAGACCCTCGCGTTCATAGGAGAATGCCGCCCCTACTGGTTTCTCGTGCTCCCCGCTCGCGCGCGATCCGGCGATCGTCGCGGGCTACCTGGTGGGCACGATACACCCATGGTTCACGCATCCCGGTGAGCGGTTGCCAGACTGACTACCCGCGCGTACGCGCTGGGCGACCCTACCCGGACGGGCGGGTGCGCACACGAGCAGGTGAGCTACGCTCACGGCAACCCGGGCGAGCGGGCAGCAAGGAGGCTGGACGATGGCGACACGAATACCTGGCGCTGGGGCGCGTGCCAGGAGCGATCTGCTTGGCGACCCGCTCGGGGCGGCAGCGGAGGCGGCGGCGCTGTTCGCCGACCCACTGTTCTGGGGTTGGGGCGTCCGCCGTGGAGACGGCCATACGGTAATCGCGCTCCCCGGGCTGGGCGGCAGCGATGAGTATCTGCGGGTCATGCGAGGCTGGTTGCGGCGCATGGGATACAGCACCGAACACTCGGGCCTCAACCCAAACCGGGGCTGGTCGTCCGAGGCCGTCGAGCAGATTGCGGCCTTGGCCGAAACCGCGGCGCAGGCCACGGGCAAGCCCGTGACGCTCATCGGGCACAGCATGGGTGGGCTGATCGCACGTTCGGTGGCGAAGCGCACGCCTGCGGTGGGGCGGGTGATCACCCTCGCGGCGCCCCTGGCGATGGCCCAGGGCTCGA
>JBKKBS010000106.1:0-2640 GCA_046713815.1 Tepidiformaceae bacterium | reverse complement strand
GCGCAGCAGCCATTCGCCGTCATGCTCGCGCGGGGCGTGCGCGCCCAGGTGTTCGCGCAGGGCGCTCGTCGCGAGGAGGCGCTCGCGGAGCTCAGCCAGCCGCACACGGAATCCGCCGTTTCGGAGTTCATCGGCATCGTCCCGTTCATGGGTCTGGGAGCGGAGCGGTTTCTCCGAGCCGAGCTGTTGAGAGAACTGGGGCGCAGTGAAGAGGCCTTGAGCTGGTACGGTTCGTTCGCCCAGCACTCCGCCTTTGAACGCGTGTTCCTTGCACCCTCGCATCGACGCATGGGTGAACTTCACGAGTCCGCCGGCAGGATCGCCGAAGCGATCACCAGCTACGAGAAGTTCATCAGCCTCTAGAAGGACAGCGACGCCGAGCTTCGGCCGCTGGTGATCGATGTGCGCGCGCGAGTTCAGCGACTGCGCCGCTGATGTCGGAGGTTCCCGGGAGAGGCGCGCCTTCTACGAGGAAAGCGTCGTTGTCACCTCGCGCCCATCAGGGCAAGCGCATCTGTGAAAGGCTAGCCCTGGCGAGTGGTGTGAGCGGCGCCACCGGCGCACCTTTCCACGTCGCCACCTGCGTCTCGTTTCCGCGCCAGACCGCCTAACGACTTGCCTTCCCAATGCAGCCTTCCGAAACCGCTCGCGCCTTGGTCAGGGCCTCCACGGCGCTGCCAGATACCGCGACCACGAAGGGCAACGTGGCATCGGCCCACATCGCCAACTGGCCAACCGCCGCCCGTCCGACCCGCCAGGCGCTCGCGCCGACCAGAACCACGACGAGCCTGACGATGCTGCGACTGTCTACCGTCTACCGTCTACCGACTACCCTCTCGATGATGCTCCTGGTGAGCGCTTGCGCCTCCAGTGCGCCTCGGCGCCCCGACGTGCTCTCGGTACCGTGCTGCTCCCGTGAGGCACTGGACGCCGGATTGCAGATTGCGCAGCGCTTTCGCGTCGACGCCATCGCCGACCGACGCTTTACGCACGAGCGGTTCTGGAACGCGGTGTCACGATCGGTCGCATCGCCATCGCTGCGCAACGAAGTTGTCGGGCGCTCGATGCTCGGACGCGATATTCACTCGATCACCTTCGGGAGCGGATCGACGACGGTGCTCCTCTGGTCGCAGATGCATGGCGACGAGTCGACCGCGACGATGGCCTTCGCCGATATCTTTCGCTTCCTGGTCGAGAGCCAACACGACCCGCTGCACGAGCGCCTGCGTGAAAGACTGACCCTCGTCTTTGTTCCGATGCTCAACCCCGACGGCGCGGAGCTCTTTCAACGCGAGAATGCTGCCGGGATCGACGTCAACCGCGACGCGCGGATGCTGGCCACCCCCGAAGCGCGCACCCTCAAGAGCGTGCGCGACAAGCTCCGACCAAGCTTCGCCTTCAATCTACACGACCAGGGAGCGCGCACGCGCGTCGGTGCCACCGGCCTTCAGTCAGCCATCGCGCTCCTCGCACCCGCGTACGACGACGCCAAGAGCTACAACGACGTCCGCGCGCGCGCGCGCCTGGTGGCCGCGACCCTGGCCCAGCTGTTAGGTCATGACATCCCCGGCCGCGTCGCCAAGTACGACGACACGTTCAACCCTCGCGCATTCGGAGACCTGATGCAGCAGTGGGGTACGAGCGTGGTGCTGATCGAGAGTGGGGCATTGCCCAACGATCCGCAAAAGCAGCGACTGCGCGCGCTCAACGTCGCCGGCATCCTCGGCGCGCTGGACGCGATCGCAACAGGATCGTTCGCGTCAGTAGATCCCGACGTCTACGAACGATTGCCGGTCAATGCTGGAGGGGCGACTGATGTCCTGATTGCCGGTGCGCGACTGGTCCTGCCGGGACAGGAACCCCTGCGCGCCGACATCGCCATCAACTACGACGACCCCGTCGCCCGGTCCAATGGACGAGTGCGCGATGTGGGCGATCTGCGTGAGGTCGTCGCGCTCGACACGGTGCGGGCGGAAGGGCTGTTCGTTCATCCCACTGCGGCGGCGCTAACGACGCGGGGTGGTCGGAGCTGGCTCAGGCTCGGGGCGGCGGCGGTGCTGGAGCTGAGACGGGGCGCGAGCGCGTCGAGCGAGTTGGTGCGGAAGGTGGGCGGGGAAGATGAGCGTTAGGCACCGTGGGATCAGGGTCGATCCTCGACCGTTGAGGCTCGTTGCCACTCCGCCTCAAGCCCGAGGCGGGTGAGCCACGAGTCAAGTGCCGGCCGATCGATCAGGTCGCCCCGGATTCTGATCATCTTAGCGACGTCCATTAAATGCCGGTCGGATCTTCCCTGCTGGAAATAGCTCAGCTTGCGAAGTATGACGTATTCAATCCGCGCCAGCCGCACCTTGTCGGGACCTACCTCTTCGACATGAGGTCGCTCAAACGCCCACGCGTGAAGTGCGTCGTCACCTGCCACGTAGCAGTCCGCCCGCAGGCCGCTCTCATGGTGGCTGATGTTGAAGTGTCCATGCCGATCGCGCTGACTCTCCGATCGGAGCACTTCCACCGGGGGCACGTAGAACGCCTCGCTCGGCCATGCCTCAACGATTGTTGCCGCGTCTTGCGGGCGAAGAGCGAGGAGGAGATCGATGTCGCGCGTGAAGCGCGGCTCGCCATACACTATTGACGCCACGCCAC
>JBKKBS010000105.1:0-6507 GCA_046713815.1 Tepidiformaceae bacterium | reverse complement strand
GTGGTCACATCGCTCTCCCCTAGCTAATCTAATTAGCTAACTTTAATCCAACGAACCCCAGCCTACAATCCTCGTGCATGGCAGGACGAACATGACGCAATCCCCGCAAACCCCAACGCGCCAGCAGTTGGTCGACCGCGCCCGCGAGGGCTGGGTGCGGCGGCTCATCGACTTCTCCCGGCGCAACAACCTCCTCTACTTCCGTGACCTCAAACGCGGCACGTTCGACCTCACGGCGCACGACCTGCGCACGATGGAATCGCTCTTGCTAGAGGAGAGTGTGTCGATCTCGCGGCTCGTGCCGCTGCCACCGGAGGCGGGGCCGGAGGGCGAAGACGACCGTGCGACGACACTCGTGAGCATCCGGCGCCGCGCGCTTGAGAACCTCGAAGAGCGCGGTCTGCACACGCTCTTCATCGCGCACGGCTTCGCCTCGTGGACGCCTGCGGACCAGGGGCGCCCGCCCGCCTCGGCGGTGCTTCTGTTCCCGGCCGAACTCGAGCAGAAGGGCCGCGACGGCCGGCAGATGTCGCTCCGCATCACGGGCGAGGCACAGGTCAACCTCGTCCTGTTGCAGGCGCTGGTCGACTCCGCGGGCATCACCGTCGCCCCGGAGGCGTTACTGGCGTCCGATGCCGACGGCCACATTGATCTCCCGGCCGTATTCGCGAAGCTCACGGCGGTCGCGGCGGAGATGCCGGGATTCGTCGTGGATCCACGCTGGGTGCTTGGCAACTTCGCCTTCCAGAAGATGGCGCTCGTCCGTGACCTGCGCGAGCACGGCGAGGCACTCGCCGCGCACGACTTGATCGCCGCGCTCGCGGGCGATCAGGCCGCGCGCCAGGCGGTGCTTGGGGCGCGCAGCACAATCGAACTGTCCGCCATCGACCAGGTTAACCCCGATGACGAGTTTCTCGTGCTCGACTCGGACTCGAGCCAGCAGAGAGTAGTGATGAGCGTGATGCGGGGCCAGGACGGCGTCATCCAGGGGCCCCCCGGCACGGGCAAGAGCCAGGTCATCGTCAACCTCATCGCCACGCTCGCCGCCCAGGGCAAGCGCGTCCTCTTCGTGGCGGAAAAGCGCGCCGCCCTCGATGTGGTACTGCGGCGGCTGGAGAACGCGGGCCTGGGACACCTCGCCCTCGACCTGCACGGCGCGGAGTTGTCTCGACGTGTGATCATGGCACGCCTGGCCACGTCGCTGGTGCGTGTGCGCGAATCGCTGCCGCCGGACGACCAGCACATCCACGGCCCGTTCGCGGAGCAGCGCAAGCGGCTGAACGCGCACGTCGCTCGCATGCATGAACCGCGGTCTCCATCGAACCGCGGCATCTACCAACTTGAGGGCGAACTGCTCGCACTGCGGGGCATCGCGACTACTGTCCGCTGGCGGGGGCCGGAACTCGCGAGAATCGACGCCGCAGCCGAGCGGCGCGTGCTCGACCTCCTGACGGAGGCCGGCGGCTTCGGCGGGCTGGCCCTGAGGAACGACCCATCGCCATGGAACGGGGCTCAGCTCGCGGACGGCGCGGCGGCGCAGGAGGCGATCGATCACTCGGCCGCCCTGTCCGCCGGGGACTGGCAGGCGTGGCGGGAGGCGCTTGCCTCCCTCGTAGCAGCCAGTGGGTTGCCCGAGCCCGCGACGCTCGCCGAAGCCGGTCGGGTGCGCGAACTCGCCGGACGCGCCGCTGATCTCGCGACGGTCTACGACCTCGCATTGTTCAACGAAGACCTGGAGGCCCTGCGCGGCGGGCTCGCTCCCGCGAACCTCGGCGCCCTGCCCGGCTTTCTCGCGCGAATGTTCAACCGCGGGCATCGCCGCGCGCTGAAGAAGACGCGCTCCCTCCGGAGTTCGTCAGCGAGCGGGAAGCAGCTGTATGACGATGTACTCGCGGCGAAGGCGCTGGCCGAGGATTGGGCGAAGGTCGCCCCGGGCATGCGCCCCGTGGCGGTAGACATGGCTGCCATGCGCGCTGCCCAGGCCACGACCGGCCCTCGCCTCAATTGGTTCGATGCGCACCTCGAACGCGACTTGCAGACGGGGCCCCTCACGGACCTGGACACCCTCTGGGCGGCGCTCTCGGCGGACTCGACCACGCCCTATCGCATTCCCCGGCTCGTCGAGATCGAGGGCCAAATCGACGCGCTGGGGGCTGGCGCGTTCCTCCCGGAGTTGCGGCGGCTGCAGCCCCCCGTGGCCGATTGGGGCCGCGTGCTTGAGCACGCCTACCTCGCGTCGTGTCTCGAAGAGGCACGCCGCGGAGACGCCGCCATCGCCGGGTTCAACGGCCGCGCCCACGACCAGGTCGTGAGCGAATTCGTGCGCCTCGACCGGGAACGGCTGAAGGTGGCCGTCGCGCGGGTGCGGAGGGCGCATGCGGAGGGCGCGATCGCGACGATGAACGCCCATCCCGAACAGGACGCGCTCATCCGCCGCGAGGCCCAGAAGAAGACGCGCCACCTTCCCCTCCGTCGGCTCCTCTCCGAGGCGCCGGACGTGCTCACCGCCCTCGCTCCCTGCTGGATGGCGAGCCCGCTCTCCGTCAGCCAGCTCCTCGAAGGCGACCAGCGCTACTTCGACGTGGTCATCTTCGACGAGGCCAGCCAGGTGTTGTCGGAAGATGCCGTCTCATCGCTGCTGCGCGCTCACCACGCCGTCGTCGCCGGGGACAGCCGCCAGCTCCCCCCGACAACGTTCTTCGCCGCCGGTCAGGACGATGCCGATGATGCGGCGGACGCCGACGCCACCGTGGGCTTTGAGAGTTTGCTCGACCTGATGGGCTCCTTCCTGGAGCCGTGGCCGCTGCAGTGGCACTATCGCAGCCGTGACGAAAAACTGATCGCCTTCTCCAATCACCACATCTACGAGGATTCGCTCGTCACCTTCCCTGGCCCCGGGGGTACGGCGCCCGTGCGCCACGAACTCGTTCAGCAGACTGTTGGCGAAACGGGCGCCGAGGAGAGCGTTACCACAGAAGTGGCGCGGGTGGTCGAGTTGGTGCTCGCACACGCGGAGCAACGGCCGACGGAAACGCTCGGCGTCATAGCGATGGGCATCAACCACGCGGAGCGCGTGCAGCGCGCCGTCGACGCGGCCCTCAGCGAACGCCCCGACCTCGATCGCTTCTTCGACCAGTCCACGTTCGAGCGCTTCTTCGTGAAGAACCTCGAACGGGTGCAGGGCGACGAGCGTGACGCGATCATCCTCACGGTGGGCTATGGCAAGGACGCGAACGGGCGCCTGCCCTACCGTTTCGGGCCGCTCCTCACCCAGGGCGGCGAACGACGGCTCAACGTCGCCGTCACCCGCGCCCGCCGGCGTGTGACCGTCGTGAGCAGCTTCAGCCATCACGACATGGACCCCGGCCGCTCCGATGCGCTGGGTGTGCAACTGCTGCGCGCGTACCTGGACTACGCAGCCAAGGGCGGCCAGACGTGGGAGGCGGGGAAGGACCCCGACCCGACCCCCGACGCCTTCCAGGCCGATGTGGCGGCGGCGCTGCGCGAGCGAGGGCTGGAGCTGTCGCCCCAGCATGGCGCCTCGCGCTACCGCATCGACTTCGCCGCGGAGGCGCCCGACGACGAGTCGCGCTACGTGCTCGCGATCGAGACGGACGGCCCCGGCTACCGCGCCGTGCCCACCTCTCGCGACCGCGACCGCACGCGCAAACAGGTGCTTGAGGGTCTGGGCTGGAAGTTCCACCGTCTCTGGACGACGGACTGGTTCATGCGCCGGGACGAGGAGATCGAACGGGCAGTGACGGCTTTCGCGGCCGCATCGGTCTCTCCGGACGCGTCGTCCTCCGCCCCCTCGGTCTCGGCCGCCCCTGCCACGGGCGGCGCCGTGGACGGGGCAGCTGACGCGCGGAGCGCTCGCCCGCGTATCGGCCGTCGCGGGAGCATCGATGACTACGCGCCCCGCGAACTGATTGCAATGGCCGCCTGGGTGGCCTCCGACGGCCGCCTCCGCACAGACGAAGAGATGGTCGCCGAATTGCAAGAGGCGCTCGGCTTCAGCCGTCGTGGGCCGCGGATCGAAGCGGCGCTTCGGCTTGCCGTTCAATCCTTCCGTTCGCGCCGGTGAGACGATTTTGTGACCGGCGTTATGCCTTTGCAATCACCGGGGCGTAGGCTAAGGCGTGGCGGTGGCCCAAGTCGGTGGAGGCTACGTTGGCAACGATTCAGCGCTCGCTCCTGGTTGAAGCGTCGGCAGATGTCTGCTATGCGTTCTGGTGTGACTTCAAGCGGTTCCCCGACTTCCTGGAGGACGTCTCCAGCGTCCTGCTTTCCCCGGACGGGACGATGACCTGGGAGCGCCGCGCCAATGGGGACGCTCTCCCGGTCCGTGCTCGCGTGATCGACCAGGTGCAGGGGCGCACGCTGAGCTGGCAATTCGCCTCCGGTCCGGAACGCGCGGCAATACTCACCTTCGCTCCACTCGCCGGGGAGGCCACTTGGTTCACCTTCGCCCTGGAATACGACTCGGACCAGGCGACCGGCGATGTCGCCGGGCGCCTTAATGCCCTCTCCCGGCGGCTTGATCGCGAGCTGCGCACGGCCCGCGACCTGATCGAAGCCCGCGCCTTCGAGGAGAAACGGCGGGCCATCGCGAAGGAGACCTGCAACTGAGGTTTGCCAGGCGGATCTCAGTTCCGCGCGGCCGGCCCCGTGGAGCGGAACTTGCGGCCGTCGAGTCCCATCACTTCGCGGATTTTCGACGAGAGGCCCGCCTCAAGGGTCGCCGCGACACCGCCCGCGCCGCCGGTGATCACAACGCCACCCGGGACGGCCACGAGCAACAGTCGCGCTTCGGGCGAGGCAACGAGCGAGACCACCGACGCCAGGGGCACGTTTGCCGTGGCCGCAATGCCATGCAGCGATTCCGCGTGGAGGGCATCGGCACCGAACGGGAGACGGGGCTCGTTCACGGCCAGCCGGGCAAGGGCGGTCGCATCGGCGTCATTCGGTCGCAGGATCGATGCGAGCACCGTCACCATTTCCTCGGCCGATTCCAGGAGCGCCACGGAGCGTAAGCCAAGCAACGAGGCCCACTCCACGAGGTCGCCCTGGACATAGGGCGCCATGCTCGCGTGGGGAATGGCAATCGCGCGCACCGCCAGCGCGCTGTCGCAGTCGGTAATCGTCGTGTCATAGAACTGTGCAACGTCCAAAGAAGGTTCCTCGACAATCATCATAGAATCTGACAGGTAGTTGTTCACGCGGCAACAAGAGACTTGCGAGCAATCGTTTTCCTCGGGGAGTAGATTGTTATCTTGTTAAGAAACGGTATCGCGTCCGACTGAGACGGTTGGCCTGGAATCGCCACTCCGTGGCAGGGGTCAGCCGAGCCGCTATCGCCGTGCTCGTCTACCATCACATGACAGCCTCCCGGAGATCCCCATGAACGCCTACAACATCACCGTCGTCGGTGGCAGCGGCATCGTCGGCCGTGAGTTCCTCAAGCTGCTCGACGAACGGGACATCCCCGTCGGCCGCCTCCGCCTGCTCGCGACCGCGCGCTCGGCGGGCAGACAGGTCGACTTCCGCGGGCAGGCGCTCACGATCGAGGAAACGACGGAGGCGGCCTTTACGGCCGACGACCACATCGTCTTCCTCTCGGCTTCGGGCGCCGCGTCGAAACTTTGCGCGCCCATCGCCGCACGCAACGGCAGCTTCGTGATCGACGATTCGAGCGCCTACCGCATGGACCCCGAGGTGCCGCTCGTCATCCCGGAGATAAATGCAGACGACCTCGAATGGCACCGCGGCATCGTCAGTCAGCCCAACTGTACGACGACGCCCATGGTGCTCGCCCTCAACCCCATTCACCAGGTTAATCCTCTGCGGCGCATTATCGTCAGCACCTACCAGGCGGTCGCCGGTGCGGGCCGCGCCGCCGTCGACGGCCTCGCCTCGGAGACGCGCGCCGCGCTCGAAGGGCGCCACGAGCCCTCGGGCACGCAGAAGCGAGAGATCGCCTTCAACGCCGTCCCCCAGGTCGACCTCTTCTCCGAGGACGGCTACACGAAGGAAGAGATCAAGATGGCGAACGAAACGCGCAAGATTCTGCACGCGCCAGACATCTTGATCAGCGCGACGTGCGTGCGCATCCCTACTTTTTTCGGACACGCGATGACCGTCTGGGCGGAGTTTGAGCGCCCCGTGGGCCCCGCCGAAGCGCGCGACCTCATCTCCCGTGCTCCCGGCGTGAAAGTAGTCGATGATCCCGCGCATGAGGTCTATCCGACGCCCGCGGACGTGGCCGGCACCGACGACGTGCTCATCGGCCGCATCCGCGCCGACACGTCGAATCCCGGCGGGATTACGCTCTGGGCGCTGACCGACAGCATCCGCAAGGGCGCAGCCACGAACGTCCTCCAGGTGATCCTCGAGGCCGACCGCCGCAGCCTGATCCGTCGTTAGACGGCGAAGCCGCCGGGAGTCGCATCCGGCCAGACTATGCGACAATACCAGCATGGCCACGCGCACATCGCCTCGGAAGAAGAC
>JBKKBS010000104.1:0-4492 GCA_046713815.1 Tepidiformaceae bacterium | reverse complement strand
GCAGTCAGGGCAGCCGACGCCGCTGGCGACGCCCACCTGGTGCTTCGTGTAGGTGTCCACGCCCGTGGACACGGCCACTTCCTCGGGGGCGATGAGGGACGGCTGGACGGCGACGTGCGCGCGGTCGAACTTCAGCTCCAGCCAGCGGAAGACGTAGTCCACGATGCTCGTGGCGATCGGGATCTCGCGGTTGCCCGTCGGGCCGCTCGGCTCGAAGCGCGCGTTCTTCATCTTGCTCGCGATTACCCCGAGCGGGATCCCGTACTGGAGGGAATAGCTGGTCAGCATGGCGACCGTGTCCATCAGCCCGCTGACCGTCGAGCCCTGCTTGCTCACGTTGATGAACATTTCGCCCGGGGTGCCGTCCTCGAACAGGCCGACGGTCATGTAGCCTTCCTGCTCGCCCACGCGGAACTTGTGGGTGATCGCCGCGCGCTCGTCCGGGAGCTTGCGGCGCACGGGCGCTCCGTGCTTCGCGAGTAGCTCCTCGGCGGCCTTGATCGCACTCTTCGCGTCCGCCCCGGGGGCCGCGGCCGTCTCCTTGTGATAGAGCACCTGCTCTTGGCGCGACCCGTCGCGGTAGTAGGAGATGGACTTTAGGTCTTTGTCGTAGGCGAGCATGTAGAGCCGCTTCACGTCCTCGACGGTGTGCTCGTGGGGCGCGTTCGCGGTCTTCGAGATGGAGGAGTCGTTGAAGCGCTGGGCGGCCGCCTGCACGCCTACATGGTCCTCGGGGCTGACGTCTTTCGAGCACACGAGCCACTCGGGACGGTCCGGCTGCTCGTACATGTCCGCCCACGCGGAGACCATGTCGTACTCGCCGGTGCGGTCGCGGCGCTCGTAGATGAAGTTGAAGTACGGCTCGATGCCGCTGTTCACGCCGCTCAGGAGCGAGGTCGTGCCCGTGGGCGCCTGCGTGAGCAGGTAGCAGTTGCGGATGCCGTGAGTCGCGATCGCCTGTTGGAGGTCGTAGGGCAGGCGCTTGATGAAGGGCCGGCGCAAGTACTCGGGCGAAAACTTCGCGAACGGCCCGCGTTCCTTCGCCAGCTCCACGCTGGCCGCGTACGACTCGTCGCGCAGCGTGCGGAAGATCGACTCCGTGAACGCGATCGACTCCTCGGAGCCGTACCGGACCTGGAGCTTGAGCATGCAGTCGGCGAGGCCCATGACGCCGATGCCCATGCGGCGGATGGTTTGCTGGCTCTCCTCGCACTCGGACACGGGGTAGTGACTCAGGTCGACGACGTTGTCGTTGAAGCGCACGGCGGCGGGGATGACCGCGCGGAAGTGCTCGTAGTCGAACGTCCAGCCGCCGACGGCATCCTGGCGCATGAACGAGTCGAGGTTGAACGACCCGAGCAGGCAGGCGCCGTACGCGCCCAACGGTTGCTCGCCACAAGGATTGGTGGAGATGAGCGTTTCGAAGTACCCGGAGTTCGCTTCCTTGTTCGCGCGCTCCATGAAGTAAATGCCGGGTTCGGCGCTCGCCCAGGCAGCCTCGCAGATCTCGTTCCAGATCTGGCGGGCGGGGAGTGTGCGATACACCTGGCCGCCGAACTTCAGGTCCCAGTCGGCGTCGCGCTTAACCGCGTCCATGTAGGAATCCGAGAGGCAGACGCTGACGTTGCAGCCTTCGAGGACACCTGGCGTCTCCTTCGCGTGGATGAACTCGAGCACGTCGGGATGGTCGACATCGAGCATGATCATGGCAGCGCCTCGGCGCGATCCGCCCTGGATGATCACGGACTTGGAGATGAAGGCGAACGGTTGGGCCCAGTTAACGGGGCCGGAAGACGTGCCGTTGACGCCCTTCACCGCGTCACCACGCGGACGTAGAGAGGACATGTTGATGCCCACGCCGCCACCCTTGGACTGGATCTCGACCCACTTGCGCAGCGAGTCCATGATCCCGTCGCGGCTGTCCTCGGGGCTGGGGATGACGTAGCAGTTCTGGGCCGTGACGCCCGCCCCCGTGCCCATGGCCGCGAGGATGCGGCCGCCGGGGATGTATTTGAAGCCGTTGAGCAGGTCGTAGAAGCGCCCGGACCACAGCTCCTTCGTGTCTTCGTCGTGAGCGGCCACGGCATCAGCGACGCGCCGCCAGGCCTCATGCGGGAACAGTTCCCCGTCGAAGGCGTAGCGGTCGCGGAAAATCCTGAGTTGAATGTCGCTGTACGTGGGTGCCTCCACTTCACGGCGTTCAAAGAGCTGCGTCACAGTGTGTCCTCCAATGATGGTACTAAGCGCGCGCGAACCGTGGGCAACCTCGGCCGCGAGTGGGTGTTTGATTCTAGAACAAATGTGCTAGCGAGGGAAGGGGTAGGACCCGTCGATCAACGGCGCCCTCCCGCGGCCACTCCCGCCATCTCGTCGCTTCGACAGATGACCGGATCGACCACGAATCCTGGGGCCGCCACCAGCCCACGCCCGCCCGTCGCGTTCAGCGAATCTTCGTCCGAGTAGTGCGCGATGAGCCGGCGGGCGGCCTCATGTGTTCCGTCCCGGCGCACGAGCTCGACGAGCTGCGCCGGTCGAAAGTCGCGTACGGCGAGAAGATAGGCCTTTTCGGAGAAGAGGAGGCCACAGACATCGGCGCGGCCATCGTAGGTGGAGCGAATCGCGCCCCCGAGGGTTTGCGCGTGGAGTTCCCAGATCTTCATGAGATGGCCTCCTGTTCGTACTCGGGGCGTCCGCTCGAAATCTCCTGGAGGAGCCGCGGCCGGGGCGGCTTCTCATCCGGGCTCAACAACGGCAGTTGCAGCGTCTTTTCCTCGACCGTCGGGACGCGCCCTTCCTCGAGCGCAGTCACCGCTTCCTTGAGCGACTCGATGTCGGCGAAGGCGCGATAGACCGAGGCGAAGCGGATGTAGGCGATGTGGTCGGTCTTGCGCAGGATGTCCATCGCCACTTCGCCGACGAACGTCGAAGGCACTTCCGCGTTGCCGTCCGCCATCACGCGCGCCTCGATGTCGCAGACCATCAACTCCAGTTGCGTGACCGAGATCGAGCGCTTCGAGCATGACGTGCGGATGCCTGCGAGGAGCTTGTCGCGGTTCCAGTCCTCGCGCCGCCCATCTTTCTTCACGACCTGGACGGTGGAGAGTTGAACGGCCTCCGTGGTAGTGAAGCGTTCGCCGCAGGCCGTGCACTGCCGCCGCCGCCGTATCCCGTCGTCGTTCGCGCGGGAGTCGGTGACCTTCGAGTCGCGGAAGTGACAGTATGGACAGCGCACTCGCCATAATCCTAGTAAGTGGATAAACACCTGAGCAGTTCTGCTCTGGGGGCAGCCGGAGAATACCCCCACATCTTGGGCCAGTCAACCACTGGCTACTACATCTAGTATAACACTTACGTCACGTCCAGACTCTAGTTCGCGCATGGGCATGGCAACATTTTCAAATAACGCGTCGATTGGCCGTCCGGGATTCCCTACACGAGCGCAACAGCGTAGGTTCCGTCCCACTTCTCGGATTCACTTCAAGGGGGCTCGGCATGAATTTCCCGCGCACGGCGGACGAAATCACCAACGAATGGCTCACCGAGGTGCTCGAAAAACAGGTGACCGGCTTCGAGACGACGTTCCTGGAGGGCGGCGTACTCTCGGACGCGTTCAGGCTGACGCTCACCTACGGCGAGGACCAGGGCGATGCGCCAGCTTCCGTGGTCGTGAAGGTCGCGAACGCGGTCAAGGACCGCCGCGACTTCGCCCTCATGGGGAACGCCTACAACAAGGAGCTCAACTTCTTCCGCGACCTCGCCCCGTTCGTGCCCCTCGCCTCCCCGAAGCTGTACGCCTGCTTCACCGACGGCAGCGAACTCGCGGAATTCTTCATCATCGTAATGGAGGACCTGACGGCCCATTCGAAGGTGTTCGACCAGGTGGACGACCCGCCGGACGAGGCCTTCGCACGCAAGATAGCGTGCCAGGCGGCGGAGATGCACGCCCGATTCTGGGAGGCGCCCGAGACTGCGTTGCCCTGGATCAGCCGTCTTGATGGTCGTTACGTGTTCAACTTCGACCCGCTCTGCAAGGCCGTGGGCGACACCTGGCCTGTGTTTCGATCGCTCTGGCAGCAGATGTACGGCTTCGACGTTTACGGCCGGCCCGAGGACGAACCGCTGGAGGAACTCACCGCGTTGCTTTCCGGTCCAAAGGGGGCGGCAATCCACGAGAAGATCTACGACGTCCTCTCCTCCCGCCCGCGGACGCTGCTCCACGGCGACATGCGCGCCGACAACATCTTCCGCACGACCGGTTGCGCGGCCGAAGAGTCGAAGCTCACGTTCATTGACTGGCAGGTGATCCACGCCGGCCCTCCGGGCCCTGAGCTGACGCAGGCGTGGATGCATTCGCTTGAGCCAGAAGTGCGCCGCAAGGACCGCGAGATGCTGCGCGAATACCACGATCGTCTGATTGCGCTGAACCCGGCGGCCGCCGAATACACGTACGAGATGCTCGTCGAGGACTACTCGCTCAGCTTCTGCTTCTGGT
>JBKKBS010000103.1:0-4290 GCA_046713815.1 Tepidiformaceae bacterium | reverse complement strand
GGCGAGATCGTGGCGGAGCGCGACGAGATCGAGATATTCCCTGCGAAGCACTTCGTCACGGGCAAGGAGCGTCTCGGCGCCGCCTTTGAGACCATCGAACAGGAGCTCCAAGAGCAGCTCGAATACTTCCGGACCCAGGGCAAGATCCTCGAAGCTGCCCGCCTCGAGGAGCGCACGCACTACGACATCGAGTCCCTGCGCGAGACCGGCTACTGCTCCGGAGTCGAAAACTACTCGCGCCACCTGCAAGCGCGCCAGCCCGGGTCGACCCCGTGGTGCCTGCTTGACTACTTTCCCGACGACTGGCTGCTGGTGGTGGACGAATCGCACATGACCTTGCCCCAGGTACAGGGCCAGTATTTCGGGGACCGTTCGCGCAAGGAGACACTGGTCGAGTTCGGCTTCCGCCTGCCGAGCGCCATGGACAACCGGCCGCTCACGTTCGAGGAGTTCGACTCGCATTTCAACCAGGCGATCTATGTCTCGGCCACGCCGGCGGATTACGAGCGGCAGCGCTCCACGCAGGTCGTCGAGCAGGTCATCCGCCCGACTGGCCTGCTCGACCCCGAGATCTCTGTTCGCCCAACGAAGAACCAGGTGGACGACCTGATGTATGAGATCCGCCTGAACGTGGACAAGGGTCAGCGCGTCCTCGTGACCACACTCACGAAGAAGATGGCCGAGGATCTCGCGGATTACCTCACCGAGATGGGGATCAAAACCCACTACCTTCACGCCGAGGTAGAGACGCTCGACCGCGTCGAGATCCTTCGCGACCTGCGCCTGGGGGTGTACGACGTGGTCGTCGGCATCAACCTTTTGCGCGAGGGCCTCGACCTGCCTGAGGTGTCGCTCGTCTGCATCCTCGATGCCGACAAGGAGGGCTACCTGCGCTCAGGCCGTTCGCTCGTCCAGACCATCGGCCGCGCCGCTCGCCACCTCGAGGGGCGCGTCATCATGTACGCGGACAAGGTCACGCTCAGCATGCAAAACGCGATCGACGAGACCTACCGCCGCCGCGATATTCAACGCGAGTACAACGAAGAGCACGGCATCTCGCCGGAGGGCATCCACAAGGCCATTCGCGACATCACCGACCACGTCCGCATGGCCGCCGAGGAGCCGATGGAATACGACGGCAAGGGCGCGTCCGAGATGCCCAGGGACGAGGTCCTGCGCATGGTGAAGGAGCTAGAGAGCCAGATGAAGGCAGCCGCCAAGAACCTCGAGTTCGAAAAAGCGGCGGGCCTGAGGGACCGGGTGGTTGAGCTCCGCCGGGCGCTGGTCGGCAGCGATGAGGACGAGCTGGCGGCATTCGCGGCAGTGGCCGGGAAGGGCGGACCGGTGCGCTACGGCCGCTCGCAAGCCGGCGGCCGCGACCGCAGCCGCCGCTACCGGCGGTAGCGCGGTAAGTTATGATTTTGGTTCGTCCAGCGGGTTCACTTTCTTCCACTCGCGCGCCACGTCCCCGAGACGTGAGAAGCGTACGCCGGGCCGACGCATGTGTTCGATCAGCCGCTCCAGCATGAGTATGCGGTGGCCACGGCCCATGATCTGCGGGTGCATTGTCAGATTGAAGACGCCCGCGCCGACACGCTCGTAGAGGTAGTCGAACTCAGACGCCCAGACCTGGAACACCTCGTCCGGTGTGCGCAGTCCCACATGGTGGGAGTTCCAGTTCAACCCGAAGTAGGGCCAGTCGTCGAGACTCCAGTCGATCGGCATTTCCACCAGGTCGACCCGTTCGCCGAAGTGGAACGGACCATCGCTGCGTGGCTCGTCGCCGACGCGGGCGTAATGGGGCTCGAAGTCCTGGGCCATGAGGCTGGAGTCGTAAAGGAAGCCCAGGTCGATCAGGTGTCGCACCGTGTTCGCACTGTGGTCCCATGCGGGCGACCGAAACCCCGTCGGCCTGTCGCCCGTCAGCCGCTCGATGCAGTCGATGCCCCGCTCCAGCACCGCTCGCTCGGCATCGGCGTCCAACGTGCGCGGGTTCTCGTGCAGATAATTGTGGTGGGCCACCTCGTGCCCGCCGTCCACCACCGCGCCGCACGCGTCCGGGAACGTCTCGATCGTGTGCCCGGGAATGAACCACGTCGACGGCAGACCGAATCGCTTCAACACCTCCAACAACCGGCCCGCCCCAATGACCCCGAACTCCCCACGCGAAATATTCGACGGCGACTTCGACCCCATCGAGCCAAGCCAGACGGAGATCGCGTCGAAGTCGAAGGTCAAACATACGTCGATTCGCGGTTCGGAAGGCGTCATTGTGTGCTACTCACCTTCTCCTTGTGAGCACTGAGAACTGAGCACTCCGTCTTACGGCTTCTCGTTCGACATGATGATCGTGCCGCTCGCCGCGAACATGCCGCCGACGCCGTGGCTGATGCTGATCTTCGCGCCCGGGACCTGGGCGGGGGCGATGCCGCGTATCTGACGGACGCTCTCCTGGAGGGCGTACATGCCGTACATGCCGGAGTGCATGTAGCTCAGGCCGCCGCCATTCGTGTTCAGTGGCAGCTTGCCGCCTGGGCGCGTGTTCCCCTCCCAGATGAATGCGGGCGCTTCACCGCGGCCGACGAAACCGAGGTCCTCGAGGCCGTAGAGCGGCAGGTGCGCAAAGGCGTCGTAAATCATCAGGTGGTCAACGTCACCATGGCTTATACCCGCCTCCGCGAACGCCTTCTTTCCCGAGACGACGAACGCCTTCGAGGACGTGAAGTCCTCCATCTGGCTGATCATCGGCGTTTCCACGCTTTCCCCGGTGCCGAGGATATAGACGGGCTTCGCGGGAAAGTCCTTGGCGCGGTCGGCGCTCGTAAGGATGAGCGCGCCGCCGCCGTCGGTGACCAGGCAACACTCGAGCAGGTGGAAGGGGTACGCGATCATGCGCGAACTCATGACATCCTCGACGGTGATCGGGTCGCGGAAGGATGCGCGCGGGTTCATGCCCGCCCATTCGCGCTGGACCACCGCCACCATCGCGAGTTGCTCGTGCGTGACGCCGTAGGTGTGGGCGTAGCGCAGGTAAGGGATCGTGAAGACGCTCGGCGGCCCGGCAGTGCCGAAGGGCGCCTCGAATTGGCCCGAGAGGCTCGACGGTGAGCCCCAGCGACCGCCACCTCCCACGCGGGATTTCCCGCTCTCGCCGTGAGTCACGAGGATCGTGTCCGCCAGGCCCTCGTTGATCGCCGCGGCGGCATGGCGCACATGCAGCATGAACGAACATCCGCCGACCGATGTGCCGTCTACGTAAGTGGGCGTGATCCCCACGTAGTGCGCGATCGCGACGGGCGACTCGCCCGCCGTGGCCACGCCGTCGATGTCCGAGGGCTTTAGCCCTGCGTCCGCCATTGCGTTGAGGGCGGCATCGGCGTGGAGCTGGATGACGGAGAGGCCCGGGATGAGCCCCATTTCGGTCGTCTCGGCGGCGCCGACGATGGCCACGCTCCCGGGCTTCATTGCGCACCCCCGGCGGGGCGGAACTTCGGCAGGCTGATGGCGTCGCTAGCCGCTTCGAAGGTCACTTCCACGGCCATGTCGAGCTTCAGCGCTTCGGGCGTCTGCTCCACATCGACCATGTTCGTCATCATCTTCGGGCCCTCGTCGAGCTCGACGACAGCGATCGCGTAGGGGGCATCGGCTTCGAACCCGGGCGCGGGACGATGGTTGATGACATAGCTATGGAGCTTGCCGCGGCCACTCGCCTTGAACGACGTGACAGAGCGCGAGGCGCACCGTGGGCAGAAGGGACGTGGGGGGAAGTAGACGTTGCTGCACTGGTCGCAGCACTGGAGGCGCAGCTCGCCGGCCTTCGCGCCGTCCCAGAACTCTTGTGTCTCGGGTGTCGGATGGGGGAGTGGCTTGCGGGGTTCCGCCAAGGTGGTGTCCTGCCTTCATGGGGAGTCCGGTCCGCAGCGGGTGCCGGCTCAAGGATAACCCACCATGTCTACCGTGAACGCGAAGGTCGAGCAAGCGGGCCGGCACCGTTCCATTTCGAGCCCCAGTGGCCTGGAGGCGGCGACGCACGAGTGATGAGCGCTAATTTCCAATATCTGGTGGCGGAAAAATGGAGAGTCGCTCGTCCGTGGCCCACGGACACCGCGCCTGTTGAACGAAATATAGTACGCATGCGTAATTATTCAGTAAAGGCACATTTACCACAAGGAATGTTTCCCATTTTAATTGACATGAGGGGGCCGCCACGCTAATGATCGCCCATCTCCGGCAGGACGTGTGCTTTGAAACGTTACCCAGTTCTGGTGCTGCTTGGCCTCACTGTGGCGC
>JBKKBS010000102.1:0-4367 GCA_046713815.1 Tepidiformaceae bacterium | reverse complement strand
CGGGGCTTGAACGACACCTGCATCACCCAGTCCGCGATCATCGCATTGAGGTCTCCATTCGCGCTTCGCGACCCGATCACCTGGACGCCGTACGAGAGCGCGAGCATGGCATTCTCAGGGCCGGTGAGCTCGAGCGGAGATCCAGAAAATTGTCGCGGTTCGGGATGAGTCATCAGTCGTGGATCCTCCGCGGGACTGCATCCCATCGTCGCACGGCCGGCCAGCAAGGCGCGAGAGACGATGGCCCGTCACGTTCCGGTGTGCGTTGATCCGACCGTCAGGAGCGCATCTAAGGTTGGTATGCCGGCGATCCTGCTCGGGAGTCGGCGGAAGTCGGGGTCGCCCAAAGAACCAACGGGCCGCGCCCTGCTCCCTGACTTCTCGCTCGTTAGAGAAACGGCCCCGATGCCGGGGCCGTTCATGTGCTGTTAGTGATCGCGCGCGAGGATCAGAGCCGAAGCTTACCGTGCGACGGCTGGCGGCGGCGTTGACGCTGCGGCAGGGCAGCCTCTTCGGCGGCCAGGTCGACCGGTGGGCTGGTGAGCACCTCATGGACGTAGCCGCACATGATGCAGCTGCCATACGTGCCGTGCCAGTCGCGTTCGACGATCATCGAACCGCGGCACTTAGGACAAGATTTCGGGGGCGCTTCTTGCAAAGCCGGCATTATGGATTCCCTCCCTCAATGAGCAAACTGGTGTGGATTTCGAGGAGACAGAGACCTCGAGCGGGCGAAACCTGCCCGCCAGGCCTTCCGGCTGCGTACGGGGTTAGCTGACGGGTTCGGGCGGAAGGCCACCCTATCGGCCAATGCCGAATTCACCCCAGGTGCGTTGGGTCCCCCGTTGCGCCGAGGCGCATTCCGCAGTAGCGATACACATTTGTTATACCGAGCGCGGCGCGGATACTTGCATACCCACACCCGGACGCTACCAAGTTCGGATCAAGGGTGTCAACCCTTTATTGCGAAATTCATCACAAGCTTACCGTGCGGTCTATTGCAATGTCCTAACAAATCATCAATTTCCGTGCCCTCACACTTCCACTTCCTAACGCGCCGTTCGCGGCCGCCCCCTGCCACAATGCAGGGTTCCCCGGCGCTATTGATACCGAGTATCATTCAGCCGTGATCCCTCCCAGCGGCATCCTGCTCACGAAGGTCGCTGCTGGTTACGATCACGCCGTCGCCGTGCGTGATGTGACCGCCGCCATGCCCGCGGGCGCGGTCGTCGGCATCATTGGGCCGAACGGCGCGGGCAAGAGTACGCTCCTCAAAGCCATCGCGGGTGTCCTCCCCTTGCGTGGCGGCGCCGTCAGGCTGGACGGCATGGAAGTCCGCCGCCAGCCTGGCCGCGTCGCCTTCGTCCCCCAGCGCGAGGATGTGAACTGGGAGTTCCCGGTGACGGCGCGCGATGTCGTGCTCATGGGCCGCTTCCGTTCCGCGGGCTGGTTGCGCTGGCCCGGGCGTGCCGACCGCGCGCTGGCCGAGGATGCGCTCGGACGCCTGGGCATGGGCGGCATGGGTGGCCGCCACATCAGCCAGTTCTCCGGCGGCCAGCAACAGCGCATCTTCCTTGCCCGTGCCCTTGCCCAACAGCCCGCTGCCGTGCTCCTCGATGAGCCCTTCACCGGGATCGATGCGCCCAACCGCGAAGTCTTCCACGAAGTAATCCAGGAACTTGCTCGCTCAGGCGTGACCGTCCTCGTCGCTACGCACGACCTGGACGAGGTCCGCGAGACCACGGACTACGTCCTTGCGATCAACCGCTCGATGATCGCATTCGGCCCAACGGCGTCGACTTTCACACCGGAGAACTTGCGCGCCACCTTTGGCGGCCAAATGGCGGTGTTCGCCTGATGGACTGGCTGCTCGACCCCCTCGACTACCCCTTCATGCAGCGCGCTCTGCTGGAGGTGGTCATCGTGGGCGCGGTCTGCGGGCTTGTGGGGTGCTTCGTCGTCCTCCGGGGGCTCGCCTTCATTGGGGACGCCCTCGCGCATGCCGTGTTCCCTGGCGTCGTGCTGTCCTACCTCGCCGACCGTTCGATCCTCATTGGCGCCTTCGCCTTCGGCGGGCTCACGGCGCTGGGCATTGGCCTTCTGTCACGCAGCCGCCGCGTGAGTGAAGACTCCGCCATCGGCGTGCTCTTCGCCGCCTCCTTCGCCTTCGGCGTCGTGCTCGTCAGCCGGGAAGCGGGCTTCCGCCGCGATTTGGGCTCGTTGCTCTTCGGCAACATCCTCGGCGTCTCACGCACCGACGTGTTCGTAACGCTCGTGGTCGGCGCCATCATCGTCCTGATCCTGTTCGCGCTCCTCAAGGAGTTCACGCTTGTGGCCTTCGACTCAACCATGGCGCGCTCGGCCGGCTACCCCGTGTTCGCGCTCGACATCCTGCTTCTCCTCCTGGTGGCCGCTACGATCGTGATGAGCCTCCAGACGGTGGGGAACATCCTTGTCCTGGCGCTCATCGTCACGCCTCCCGCCACCGCCCGCCTCCTCACCGACCGCCTGTCGGTCATGCTCGTCCTCAGCGCCTGCATCGCCGTGGTTGCCGGCGTGGCTGGCCTTTACATTTCTTTCCATGCGGAGACGGCGAGCGGCGCCACGATTGTGCTCACGTCGACGGCCATGTTTCTCGTCGCGCTGGTGTTCGCGCCCAACCACGGCCTCGTCACCGGTCGCCTCCAGGCGCGCCGCGGCCGGCACCACGTCCACCACTACCATCCCATCGAAGAAGAGACAGCAGCGCCGCATCCCTGACAAGCGGCGGACTTCGGCGGCTCACATGTCGAGCGCGGCCGCCAGGGCCGGGTGACCCCGGATTGGTGGCGTGGAAGTGAGTCTGGAGAGACGAAGCGCGACATACATCCGTGAGAGGGCCCAGCTTGCCCGTGTTCATGGGCGTTTTGGTGACATGACTAAAACCCCGTGTGAAGGTAAGAGTCATGTCGACAAGAACTGGGGAGACGAGAGTTCCGCCCGGGTACGACGCGAGCAAGTTCCCGGCTTTCGCCGTCACGGTGGACGTCGTCATCCTGACCATGGCCGAGGGCGTGCTCCAGCTTCTTCTCGTCCGGCGGGGAGAGGAGCCGTTCAAAGGGATGTGGGCGATTCCCGGAGGATTCAAGCGTCCTGAGGAGACGCTCAACGAGGCTGCGAGACGCGAGCTCTCGGAGGAGACCGGCGTCGATGTCCCAAGTCTGCTGACCCAGTTCGGGGCCTACGGCGATCCCGGGCGCGACCCGCGCATGAACGTCGTCACGATCGCGTACGTCGCCGTCCTTCGCGAAGTGGGGGTGGTCGTTGCCGGCACCGACGCCGCGCACGCCGCGCTCGTACCCGCCTCCGGCATCCTCGACGAGAGGATCGCGCTCGCGTTCGACCATCTGCAAATCGTCCGCGACGCGGTCGACCGCGTCCGGGTCGAGCTAGAGGTGTCGGGCATCGCGACGGCCTTCGTCGGTACGACCTTCACCCTGGCCGAGCTCCGGGCGGTGTACGAGGCGGTCTGGGGCGTGCAGTTAGACGCCGCAAACTTCCGCCGCCGCCTCGTTGCTGAGGAGGGTTGGGTGATCCGGACCGGCCGCACGGCCCAACCCGGGCCGGGCGGTGGAAGGCCCGCTGAACTCTACCGGGTCGGGCGGGCCTGGAAACACGGTACACCTATCCATCGCATCCAGCCGAACCGGCGACAGGAAGTGACCAAGTGAGAGCAGTCATACAGGATCGATACGGACCACCGGAAGTGCTGCGCGTCGCCGAAGTCGAGCGGCCCGTGCCGAAGGAGGACGAGGTGCTCGTCAGGGTCCACGCCTCGACGGTGACCCGCGGCGAGGCGATGGGCGTGCGCTTCGTCGAGTACCGGTTCGTCCGTCTCTTCACCGGCATTCGTCGCCCGAGGCGCACGACTTGCGGCTCGGAGTTCGCGGGCCGTGTCGAGGAGGTTGGCGCGGCCGTGACTGCGTTCCGGGCCGGCGACGAAGTGTTTGGCATCGAGGGAGGCGCGAATGCGGAGTACGTGACCGTGCGTCAGGGCGCCGTGGTCGCACACAAACCGAACGGGCTGACGTACGAGGAGGCGGCGGCCGTGCCCGACGGCTCGCTGCTCGCGCTGACCTGCCTGCGACCGGCGCGGCCGCTGCGCGGCAAGAGCGTCCTCGTCTACGGCGCCGCGGGCTCCATCGGAACGGCCGCGGTCCAGCTACTCGTGCACCACTTCGAGGCCGAGGTGACGGCGGTGTGCGACACGAAGGACGTCGAACTCCTGAGGTCTCTGGGTGCTCGGGACGTCCTCGATCGGTTTCGCGATGACTTCACGAAGAACGCCAGGACGTTTGATGTGATCTTTGATGCGGTCGGCAAGCACT
>JBKKBS010000101.1:0-4121 GCA_046713815.1 Tepidiformaceae bacterium | reverse complement strand
GAAGATGGACGAAGAACGAGAATCGATCCCATGGCTGACCCAAAGAAGATCCATGTCGCCGTCAACGGCTGAGGTCACGGGGACACTGGACGACCTGCTTGGCCAGGCTGACCTGGTTGTGGACTGCACGCCCAAGCGTGTCGCCGCGAAGATCATCGACGGCTATCGCCACCGCGGCCTCAAGTTCATCGTCCAGGGCGGAGAGAAGCTCACATGCAGTCGAGCAGACGTCTGTTTCTGCGCGGCCTGGCGTCCGTTGCGGGCGCCGCCTCCGCGCAGACCGCCCACGCGCAGCACGTTCATCCGGCTCCGCCGCCGCAGAAGGCGTCGGTTCAGCCCGCGAGGCCAGCGCCTCGGGTGCCGCCGCACCAACTCGGGGCAGGAGTCGTTCCTGTCGTCAGCCCGGACGTTCCCGACATGCCGTGGCGGCTCGAGACCGGCGTTGGTGTTCGACATTCGGGTGGAACCGGCTGCCGGAGCCGTTCTCGATGCACTGGCATGGCCTCGAGATCCCCAACGAGATGGATGGCATGCCCGGTATCTCCCAGGACGCGATAAATCGACCCACTGCCTCCCAAGTGGGAGAGTCGTTCAAGCCATGGCGGCGTTTGGTGTACCGATCGTCTCGTCCCGTGGCGGCACTTCCCGTTTATTCGACCCGAGTCGGACAACGACGCGCCGGTCGCGCCCGTCAACAGGAAACGCGACGACGCCATGACCCTCGGGCACGCCCTCGACCAGCAGCTCGGCAACACCGGTCTCAACGCCATCGGGGTTCTCGATCGTGATCACAAGCCCGCCTCCCGGCCGCCGAATGGTGACGTCCGCCCGGCGCCAACTGCGCGGGAAGCACGGTTCAATCCGCACCCCACCTGCTTCGGGCCGTAGTCCCAGGATCCGTTCTACCCCAAACCGCCACAGCCACGCGGCCGATCCTGTGTACCACGTCCATCCGCCACGGCCGAGGTAAGGCGGCGCGCCTCCCACGTCAGCGGCGACGACTTACGGCTCCACGCGATAGTGCTGAACCGCGACACTGTTGAGAGTATGACCAATGGGATTGAGCAGGTCGAACACGCGAGCCGCGCGCTCACCGTCGCCCAAGTCGGCGAACGCCCACCCTGCCCAGATCGCTGCGTGGGTGTACTGTCCGCCATTCTCACGGAGGCCAGGTGGATACGCCTTGATGTACCCGGGGTCCCGGCCGGTGGGCGTGAAGGGAGGCGCAAGCAGTCGCACGAGGCGCTCGTCGACATCGATGAGCTCGCGCTCAACTGCGCGCAGCGCCCGCTCCGCCCGCGTCGTCGAGCCGCCTCCAGAAATGACGGCCCACGATTGCGCGATCGAATCGATCCGACATTCCATGTTCTCTCGAGAGCCCCACGGCCGCCCCTCGTCGTCGAACGCACGCCGGTACCACTCGCCGTCCCACCCATGTTCCTCCGCGGCGTGCGCCAACTCGCGTGCGCGCCGTCTCCAACGATCAGCTCGTTCTATTGTCGTTCGCTGCTGACAGATGTTGGCGAAGCCATTCATCGCAGCGATCGCGAACCACGCGAGCCAGACGCTCTCCCCCCGGCCTAGACGCCCGACCCGGTTCATGCCATCGTTCCAGTCGCCCGAACCAATGAGGGGCAGGCCGTGCGCGCCGTGCGTGACCCCGCGCTCGAGCGCTCGCTCACAGTGCTCGAAGAGGGTCCCCGATTGGTCGCCGGATTCGAACGACGCGTAGAGGTCTTCCTCCTTCTCGAGGAGCGGACGACTTTTCAAGAAGAGCACCTGCTCGTCAAGTACCCCAGAATCTCCTGTCGCCGACACGTAATGAGCCACCGCGAAGGGCAGCCACAGGAGATCGTCCGAGCATCGCGTCCGCACACCGTGCGCAGAAGGCGGGTGCCACCAGTGCAGCACATCTCCTTCCTCGAACTGTCGCGCGGCACACTCCAGAAGATGAGCCCGGCACCGCATGGGTTCGACGATGACGAGCGCCAGTGCGTCCTGGAGCTGATCACGAAAGCCGATGGCGCCACCGGACTGATAGAAGCCGGTCCTACCGAACATCCTCGAGGCCATTGACTGATAGAGGAGCCATCGGTTGAGCATGACGTTCATCGCGCCGTCCGGAGTCTCGACGTGGATGGTGCCCAACCGATCGTCCCAGAATCGTTCGAGCCGCTCCCACGCGGCGTCCGCCGCGCTTGGCTCCCGCCATCTGGCCACCAACTCGAGGGCGTGCTCGCGATCCCGACCCTCTCCCAGCACGAACACCACCTCGTCCTCTGCGTCGGCAGGGAGATCCAGATGGACCTGGAATGCCGCACAGGGATCCCGCCCGGGCAACACGTTCCCCGTGAGACCCCAACGCTCGAGCGCCGCTGGTCGTCGCAGCGTGCCCTCGCGCCCGATGAACTCCGTGCGATCCGAAGTGATGCCGTGTGGATTGCGGCTCGCGGTCAGGAATGCGACCCGATTTGCGAATTCGGGATGCCAGGGATTTCGTACGAAAATCGCGCCCTGGCTCGCCTCGTACTCAGTCACGAGGGCCCCCTTCGACTGCTGTCGAGATGCGCCCAGGACCCACTCGGCATAGTAGGTGACCGTCAGCCGCCGGGGGCGGTGCCGGTGATTGCACACGCGAAGCCGAACGACCTTCACAGGATCATCCGGTGCCACAAAGACGAGCAGATCCTGTGACAGCCCATGACGCTCCGAGCGCCAGCGCGCGTAGCCCGCCCCGTATCGGATCTGATGCGCGACTCCGGCGCCCGCGGGCTGCGGCGTCGGTGTCCACACAGCCGCCGTTTCTTCATCGCGAATGTAGAGCGCTTCGCCCGGTGGGTCGCTCACCGGGTCGTTGGTCCACGGCGTGAGGCGATGCTCGCCGCTGTTCCCCGCCCAGGTGAAGCCACCTCCGGATTCGGTGACCAGGGTGCCGAAGTCCGTATTCGCCAAGACGTTGGACCACGGGGCCGGTGTCGTGTCACCGGGGCCGAGGTGGATCACATACTCGCGACCGTCTGGGCTGAACCCTCCCACACCGTTGTCGAAGAGCAATCCGGCAGGACGTTCGAGCGCCGGCGCCTCATTGACGTCTGCCTCCGGCGACCCTCCTTGGAGAAACCGTGGCAACGGCGGCGCCTCCTCATGGACGCGCGCGAGTTGTGAGCCCAGCGTGCCCCGATCCGTGTCGAGCACGACGTTCGCCACGACGTCGAGCAACCGTCGCTCGTCCTCCCCGACGTGGTCGGCGGACAGAACGTGGATCCCTGCGTGCTGTCCGAGCTGATCGCGGGTGCCGAGTCCGTGAAGCACGGCGCGCAGCTTCTCGCCGACGGGCTCTTCGTAGCCTGACCCACCGTGGCGCACAACCACGAGATCGAAGCGCAAACCTCGTCGCCCCCAGAGGGCGTGTGCGCGCGCAAGATCGCGCAGCAGGTCGATGTCGTCCGACGTTCGCAGGTTCACGAGCAGAATGGGCAGGTCACCGGAGATTCCCAGGCCCCACAGCCGAGGCTGGCCGAGACGGTTGGCCGCGATCGTCTCGGCCGTGCAGCGCAACGCCCGATGACGATAGACCAACAGCGACGCGAGCGTCTGCATCTCGCTCATCTGAGCGGGCTCGATGCCGAACCGCTGCAGTTCTCGGCCGGCCTCGGCCTCGGCCTCCGCCATCACCCAGTTGACGGCGCTCATCGTCTGATAGCGCTCGGCCAGTTCGAGCACGGATTCTCGAGATCCGGACACGGCGGTGATGAAGGCGAGATGCACGGACGCGCTGGGCTCGATGTCTGCCGATAGCTGCAGCGCCAGAATCGGATCGAGCGTGAAGCCGGAAGACGTCGGGCCCGATCGGACAGTCCCGACCGGGTCCCGGTACGTTCGTCCTCGCCCGACAAACGCGGCCCGATCCGTCTCGATGCCGCGGAACCGCACGTTCGGATCGTCCGAGACGAATCGGTGGAGCAACACCGGCGGGCGCTCATCGGGGCTCCGCGGCTGGCGCAGGAAGAGAAGCCCGTCGAGTTGCGGGATGAATTCGCTGTGAACAAACAGCTTACTGAAAGCCGGGTGGCGTTCGTGGTCCGCCGCCTTGGCCAAGACCACCTCGCCACACGTCGTGA
>JBKKBS010000100.1:0-2652 GCA_046713815.1 Tepidiformaceae bacterium | reverse complement strand
GGGTGTGGGTCGTCTACCGACCCGGGTCGTTCCTGGAGAACCTGCTACTCCTGGTCGGGCTCACGATCGCCGGCTTCGTGACCTACCTAGTGATGGCCTCGAGATTTGGACTCAGCGAGCCGGTGATCGTGCTTCGCACCCTGCGCCGGTACCTGCCGTTTCCGTCCCGGTCGGCCGCATGAGCCGTCGTTCGGGGCCGCTTCGTGTCGCCTTTGTCACGTCCCTGATCCTGGGCGGTAGCGAGCGCCAGATGATGGAACTCGCCAGGCGTCTACCCAAGGACCGCTTCGAGGTCACGTTCCTTGTCGTTGGCGAACGCGGTCCGCACGCTGCCATCCTCGAGTCCTGGGGTGTGCGAGTGATGTCGCTCGGCGCAAGTCGTCAGGGCACGACCCCCTTTCCCATCTTCGCGGCGCGGGTCTCCGGCAAGGTCCTGCGGTACGTGTGGTGGTGCCGACGCGAGCGCTTCGACGTCATCGACGCATGGCTATTCCACGGCTACGGTTTAGCTGCCGTCACGAAAGCGTTTACAGGCGTGCCCGTGCTGATCTCAGGACGGCGAAGCCTGAGCGATTTCAAGGCCGATTTCGGTCCGTTGGAACGAATCGTTGACGGGATCGCCCGGCGGGCTTCAGACGTGATCGTCGCCAACTCAACATATGTGCTGGCCGACGTCGTGCGTCATGAACGAATGGGCCCCGAGAAGCTTCGAATCATTCGAAATGGCGTACAGGTCCCGGGGCCGATGTCGCTGGAGCGGCGCGCCGAGCTTCGTGATGGATGGGGATTCAAGCCACAACACGTCGTCGTGGGATGCGTCGCAAACTACCGGCCCGGCAAGGGCCTAGAACAAATCATCAACGCCGCCGCTGCGCTACAGATGGCGGCCCCGGACGCTCGGTATGTGCTGGTCGGCGGCGAACAGCGGCCCGTGCTCCAGCGGCTCGTGACGTCGCTTGGTCTGGAGTCGATCATCGCTCTTCACGGGCCCGCACTCGACGCGAGAGGGCTGTACGCAGCGTTCGACGTGGTGGCGCAGGCGAGCATCGCCGAAGGCCTGCCGAATGCGCTGTTGGAGGGCGCTGCGGCCGGGCGAGCCATCGTGGCGACGGCCGCGGGGGGGACGCCGGAGATCATCATTGATGGACAGACCGGTCTTCTTGTGCCGGTGCATGCTGAGGCGGAATTCAGAACGGCGCTCCTGCGCCTTCTCAACGACGCGAACCTGCGCTCCGTACTGGGTGCCAACGCCCAAGACCACGTCGCTCGCTATTTCGGGATGGAGCGTTTCGTGGACGAGACAGCCGCACTGTACACGGAGCTCGCTGAATGCAAGGGCTTGCGGTGAGGGCGTTGCGAGCTCACCAATGCGACCCTGTCGCCGGGGCTAACGAGGTGTCGGGTTGAGGCCGCGGATCCTCCGTATCATCACGCGCCTGAATGTCGGTGGGCCCGCCACACATGTCGTGCTCGCAGACGAGGGCCTTCGCTCCTTAGGGTGGGAGACGCTGCTGGTGCATGGGCGAATCGAGCCAGACGAGGCCGAGATCGACATCGGCGATGCCTCCATCCCGCACCGCCGAATCGAGAGCCTCGCTCGCCCCATCCGACCCGGTGAGGACGTGCGCGCGCTGATCGAACTCGTCTCCATCGTCCGGTCGTATCGTCCGGACCTGGTTCACACCCACTTGTCGAAGGCCGGACTGCTTGGTCGAACGGCGGCGATGCTGGCAGCCCCGCGGGCGGTCCGCGTCCATACGTTCCATGGCACCGTGTTCGCCGACTACTTCGGACGTCGGGCGAGTGCTGGCATCCGGATGATCGAGCGCACACTGGGGCATCGGACCGACGCCGTGCTCGCACTGAGCCAACGCCAGCGACAGGAGCTGCTCATGGAGCGGATCTGCCACCCGGGACAGATCAGGGTCGTACCGCTGGGAGTGGATCTTGGGCGTTTCGGTGGTGAGGATCGTTCGGTCGCGCGTCGCCGGCTGAACCTGGATCCGGGCGACCCGATGGTCCTTTCGATCGGTCGTCTCGTCCCGATCAAACGGTTGGATCGGCTCATTCGTGCGTTCGCCGAGGCGCTCGAATCAGTGCCGGCCGCGCGGCTTGTCGTGGTGGGTGATGGGACCGAGCGCCCATCGCTGGAGGCGCTCGTCGCCGAACTCGGAATCGGTCCGCGTGTGCGATTCGCAGGTTGGTCGACCGACGCGCCGTCATGGTATGCGGCGGCGGACATCGTGGCCCTCTCGTCGGACCGAGAAGGTACGCCTCTGGCCGTCATCGAGGCGGCGGCCTCATCGCGGCCGGTCGCTGCCACAGATGTGGGCGGCATGGCCGACATCGTCGAGCACGGTGTAAGTGGCTTCGTTGTACCGCGCGCCGATCAGCGCGAGTTGTCGACGCGAATCGTTCAGCTGCTCAAGGATCCGTCGCTTCGGATGCGCATGGGCCTTGAGGCTCGAACCAGATCCGAAGGATGGAGTGCGGCTCGCCTTGTGGATGATCTTGATGCGACCTACCGCGAACTGCTCGGCCGCCGATGATCCCCCACGCGATCATGGTGGCACTCCTGGCCTTTGTTGTGACCGTACTTACCGTCCCGATGGCCTCCCGCCTGGCTGTACATATCGGCGCCGTCGTGCGGCC
>JBKKBS010000099.1:0-7119 GCA_046713815.1 Tepidiformaceae bacterium | reverse complement strand
TCGTCGTCGTCACTCCCTCCACAGGCCGCCATGAGCGGGATGAGAACGGCGCAGGCGCAAAAAGCCAGCAATTGCCGGCGAAACATAGGGACTCCCCGGGAAGCGGTAGTCGGTCGAGTGTACGAGCGGCGGGAGCTTGGCGGAAGGAAATGAAGTAACGGGGGCGGAAAGGTAGCCGT
This sequence comes from Tepidiformaceae bacterium, assembly GCA_046713815.1. GTDB lineage: Bacteria > Chloroflexota > Dehalococcoidia > Tepidiformales > Tepidiformaceae > JBBDMZ01. The sequence goes on along the minus strand of JBKKBS010000099.1, from coordinate 6,940 downwards.
CGTCCTCTATGTGGGCGGGGCGTACCCCCTCGGATGGCGCCCGGCCGGTTGCAGGGCTCGCAGCCGCCGCCCTGCCCGCGCTCCCGGTTGCCTGCAAATGCTCATTCCCTCCCCGGCCTCGTCACACGGCTTCGATGGCAAGATTCACAAGCAGGCCCGCCGCCATGAGCGCTCCAAATTGCATGTGCAGGCCCGCGGTCTTGATCAGTGCGAGGTTGAGCTTGCGCGGATTTCCCCCCGCGGCGACCACTTTGACGATCGGGACGACCGCCGGGATGGTCGCGAGCGCGATCAGCGCCGGCCACGGCAGGGCGCCAGTGACGGCCGCCGCCACGAGCGACACGTAGGCGCCCGCCAGCAATAGGTACATCTCACGGTTCGCCCACTTACGGCCGATGAGCGTGGCAATCGTACGCTTTCCCGTTTTCCGGTCGGAATCAATGTCACGGAGGTTGTTCGCGTGCAGGATCGCCGTCACGAGAAAGGCGATCGGGAGGCTGGCGATGAACGGGTCCCACGCCCATGTTTCCAATTGGACGAAGTACGCGCCGATCACCATCACTGGCCCCATGAAGAGGAAGACGGTAACTTCGCCAAGGCCGATATAGGCCAGGTGCAAGGGTGCGCCCGTGTAGAGGAAGCCCGCGAGGACGCTGGCCATGCCGAGGTAGAGCAGCTCCCAGCTCGTGAGCGCACAGAGCGCGAGCCCTACGACCGATCCCACCGCGAAACAGCCAATCCCCACGGTGAGGATAGCCTTTGGCGTGATCAGGCCGCGCTGGATGAAGCCGGCCGGACCGAGTGACTCCGCGTTATCGGCACCCTTGCGCCAGTCGTAAAAATCGTTGATCAGGTTCGTGCCGGCGTGGATAAGGACAGAGCCGGCCAGTGCGAGGATGGCGGCCCACCAGCGAAACTCGTCCTCAGCGGCGAGCAGCGTGCCCACCAGCACGGGGATTACCGAAGCGGTGAATGAAACGGGGCGCGACGCCGCCCACCAGAGGCGAGGGTTCATGCTCACAAGGGTAACGCCGCCCACACGCTGACACCACGAACTCCTGTGCGAGGGGCATGAGCAAAGCCAGGCACGAGCCAGCGAGCTGTTGCACCACGGACGAGGATGGGCTTGAGCGTGGCCCGGCGGCGTTGGCCCTCAGGCGTTAGTCGACCGCTACGGGTTCCGGAGCGATCTCCGCCGGTTCGGCGGCGATCTTCTTGATGAGCTGCATGTTCTCGAGGCCAGTCATGCTGAAGCCGAGATCGCCAAGTTCGCAGAGGAAGCTGCAATACGTGAGCTTCAGGGCGCTCGTGGACTTGCCAGTGATGTAGCTGAGGTTACAGCGGGAGCAGCGGGGCAGCTTCACGATCTCCATGCTGTGCCCGAGGGGGGTCACGATTCTGCCTTCGTCACGGTCGTCCGTCATCGTACTCATGCTACCCGTCCTTTTCCCACCGGCTTAGAGTATGCGCCACTTCAGCGATACACGCCCGCGGGGGCACGCTGATTCATACGCGCCTCTAACAAGCTTTACCAGCGGGTCACTGTTTCGGCTGGAGAACCATCACGGACAGGTCGCCCGGGAGGCCGCTCCTGGAGACCTGGAGGCGCGGCTGGGGCTCCGACTTCGCGCCCGTCTCCTTCACGAACCGTTCGAGCGGCTCGAGATCCATCTTCTCCTGGTCCGTCTTGTAATTCATGGGGATCGCGATCTTCGGATCGATCGCGGTCATCACGTCCTGTGCGGCGCGGCCGCCAAGGGCATTCCCGCCACCCACGGGGATGAGGAGGATGTCGACCTTGAGCTGCTCCTGCACTTCCGTGCCCGGCGCAGCCGTGAGCAGGCCAAGGTGGCCCACGCGGATCCCGTCGACTTCGCACACGAAGACGATGTTCCGCGATCCGTCGGCACGCGCGATGGCAACGCCTTCCACGAGGATGCCGCCGACCTCGTACTCGCCCGGGGCATCGAGCACGACGGGCGTGCCAGCAACGGACTCGACGCTGCTGTACCCCGCGTCGGCGCGGTTACTGAGCGTCACCACCTCGGCGGTGGGCTTGCCCAGTTTGTAGCCGCTCGATGGCGGGCAGGGGTCGGTGATGATCGTCCCCTCGCGCCCTTTGATACGGAAGCAGTTGCGGCCAAGCCAGGTAATTTCCACCAGTCGATCCTACGACACGCCGGGCTCCCGGGGAATCTAATCGCTCAGGATCTTGAACAATTACGCCCGTTTTCGCTCGGCCTCGCGGATGACGCGGGCTACTTCGCCGGCGAGCGTTATCCCGGCTGCGGGCACGCCCTTCCCGCGAAGAGCGTCTCCGTCGAGGAAACGGGCGATGAACGCCGCCGGCGTCATCCAGCGAAAGACGAGGTGCTCGTCGTTGATCACGCACTCAGCACCCTCCGGGCAGCGGCCGTTGTAGATGATCGTGTGTGCAGTGCCGCGGGCGGTCTCATAACTCATGACGCCCGTGATGGCGAGCGAGCCGGGCTCCACGGAGATCTGTGTTTCCTCCCCGACCTCGCGCGCGGCGGCGAGGTCGGGCGCTTCCCCTTGTTCGATGTGCCCGCCGGGAATGAACCAGCCGCCGCCCGCGAATCCACCCATGCCGCGCTTCATCACGAGAATCTCTTCGCCACGCCAGAGGACGACGGCCGCGCTCAATTCATATGTCATGGCGAGAGGATAGCGCAGGCACGGGCGCGAGCAATGCAATCGCAACGCGCGTTACCACCAGCCTGCGGTACCCTCGGGCCATGAACGATGAACAGAGCAAGCGCCTGAGCGACGCCGCCGACGCCCTTATCGCCGCCGCCGATGCCCTTGACGAGGCGCGCGAAAGTATCACCGACCGCCGCTTCGACAGTGAGCAGGAGCGCGACCGCATGGCTGCCGGGACGCAAATGTCATCGCGGTTGGACAATGCCGGCAAACGTGTCGAGGATGCGCTGCGCAAGGCGGCCGTGGCAGCGGCGGCGAGTGGGCGTGGCGGCGCCTGGCAGCCGTATCGCGCCGCCACACTGGAGGTGCGGGAGGGCCGCACCCTGGGAAGGGGCGCGGCCGAAGCCGATGGAAGCGCGAACAAACGCGTCCGTGGCCAGGAGGCGTGGGACCGTCTCGATGCGGCGCTGACAGCGGCGGCGGGCCTCGTGTTCCCCGAGTGAACGGGCTGTGACGCCCCACCGGTAGTGCCGATCACGCCGCCTATGCGTCACTCGCTTCGCGCGTGAGGTAGGCGCGCGCGAGATGGAGCTGTTCGAAACTGACGTCTTCGCCCAGCTTCTCGCGTAGCGGCCCGAGCGGGCCGACGGGTCCATCCCCGGCAGCGCGCCTGATCCGCGCCAGCGTCAGCTCATCCACCCAGGCGCTGATCTCGCGTACTTCGCCGCGCAGCACGAGGTCGGCCATGTGCGAGGTGATGGTAGCGGAGGAAAGTCCGCGCTTCTCCGCGATGGCGGGAATGTCGAGGCCGTCCTGGTGGCATTCGAGCGTACGCCGCAGCGACTCGGTCAGATACCCTCCCTTTTCGCCGCGACGGGAAACGATCGTCCCCGTGGAGACAGCGCGCTCCCTCACGGGCGCTCGGCGGGTGCCGGCGGCGGCGCGCGTTACCGCAAGGAACGCCTCGCCATACCGCTCCCACTTGCGCGCGCCCACACCCTGGACGGCGAGCATCTCCGCCTGGGTGCGCGGCAGCAGGCGAGTCATGTCATGCAAGGTGGCGTCGCTAAAGATGACGTATGGCGGCACGTTCTCGCGCTCTGCGAACTGGCGGCGCACCGCCCGCAGCGCATGGAAGAGTTCCGTTTCGGGTGCGTCCTCGGCCAGCACCGCGCGGGCGGGGGCCATGCATGGGCCACAGTTGCCGCAGGCGGGCTCGTGGTCGTGATCGCCAAAGTAGTCCAGGACGCGCGCCCGCAGGCAGGTGCGCGAGTTGGCGTAGGCCTCCATCGCGTCAAGCTTCGCGATCGCGTGCTCGCGGTGGGCCTCGAGATTGGCCGTGTCGATGTCTGCTTCGCCGTCAGGGCGAGTGGCCCATGCCATGAAGCCCTGCTTGCCCGCCAACCCGGAGTCAACGAGCACCTGTAGCGCGGCGTTGAAGCCCGGCTCGTCGTCTTTCGTCATCAGTTCGCGGACGTGTGTGCGATTCCCCTGGTGCCCGCAGAGACCGCGGTATATCTCGATCACCACGGACGGCTGGGGGTGGGCCATCTCAATGAAGAATTCGCGCAGGCCCCGGTCGCGGACGGCGTGGTAGAGCACGCACTCCGCGGGCGCTCCATCACGTCCCGCGCGCCCGGCCTCCTGGTAGTACGACTCCAGCGAATCGGGCATGTCGTTGTGGAGGACCATGCGCACGTCGGGCTTGTCGATGCCCATGCCAAATGCATTGGTCGCAACGATGATGCGCACGGAATCGCGGGCGAAGGCGTCCTGGACGCGACGCCGCTCCGCGTCTTCCATGCCCGCGTGGTAACGCACGCACTTGACCCCCGCGCGCTGAAGGTGGTCGGTCAGCTCCTCGACCTTGCGGCGAGTGCCGCAGTAGACGATCGCCGACTCGGCGCCGAGCGTTTTCAGCTTGGCCGCCATCTGCTCGGCCTTCTCCTTCTGGTTCTTGATGCGCACCACATCGAAGCGGAGATTGGGGCGGTCGAAGCCCGCAACGTGCACCGCGGCGTCCCTCAGATGGAGGCGGGCGAGTATGTCTTCGCGCACGAGCGGGTCGGCGGTGGCCGTGAGGGCCACGATCGGAGGGTTGCCGAGGCGGGGACGCACCTCGCCCAGTTCGCGGTAGCTCGGCCGGAAATCGTGGCCCCATTGGGAGATGCAGTGCGCCTCGTCGACGGCGAGGAGTGCGACATTGGCGCGTCGCAGGACGGTCATGAAGGCGCCGTCGCCGAAGCGTTCCGGGGCGACATAGAGGAGCTGGATGCGGCCCGCGAGCGCGTCTTGCATGACGGCGCCCTGCTCGTCGCGCGGCATGGTCGAATTGACGGCGGCGGCCGCCACGCCCGCCTGGCGGAGGGCATCGACCTGGTCCTTCATCAGCGCGAGGAGCGGTGAGACGACGACCGTGAGGCGGCCCTCGAGGAGCATCGCGGGCACCTGGTAGCAGATGCTCTTGCCTCCGCCCGTGGGCATCACCGCGAGCGTGTCGCGGCCCGCCAACACGGCGCCGATGACCTCCGGCTGCCCCGGCCGAAACTCGCCGTAGCCGAACACCTCACGTAGCAGCGCACGCGCGGGTGCTAGCGTGCGCGGGTCAGGCGGTGCGAGAGTCATGGGCGCGTGGGTCACGGCCCGAGTCTAGAACATTTGAGCGAAGCAGGAAATCGGATGGACACCGCTCGAGTGCCTTGGGTGGCTCGCGTTTCAGGCGGAGAGGATGCGCCCCAGCGGCTGGGGCACATCCCGGCCGAGCTCCCGGGCCGTCTCGATCCACTCTTGGATAACAACCTGCGCATTGGCGACCGCATCCTCGTAGGAACTGCCATCGGCCATGCACGCACGCAGTTCAGGAACCTCGACGAGAAAGGCTCCGTCTTTCTCGCTCCACCAGATGATCAGCTCATACTTTGGCATCCACGTCTCCCATCCCGTTGGTGAGGAGAATACGTTGAATCTGTCTCACCGGGTATGTCCGCGCCTGACCGTTACGAACTTTCTAGCTCTCGGGAAGCAGGGGCAGAGCACGAAACGGACTAGCCTTCGTCGAGCGGCGATTCGGCCTCGCCTGGAGGTGGGAGGGGAATTCGAACCCGCCCATCGGGTGCAGTGGGAATGAAATCCTCAGGATCTGCCCAGTCGCTCAAGGCGTAAGGCAACTGTCTGGTATTGGTGTGGGCGAGCATCCAAATGAACCATCCCGCATACTCCCAGTCGGCACCGTACCCTTCCGCCACGATGTCGGGAAAGCGCTGGACGAACAATCCCGCCAGGGCCTTCGCTCCCTTACCCGCTCCGTCGTCCCATTCAAAGTAATGATCCGCTCGCGCCGAGGTGTAATGGGCCGCGAGCTGCGACCAATCCGCGATGCGGGCGCCGTGAGTGCGTAGCGTGTTCGTAATCGGAGTTACCGCGCAGCGCCAGGCCATGCCTGACGGAGAAATCGCCGGGCAGACGCGGAGGCGCTGGAACCCAAGCAGGTGAAGCTCATGCACCATCAAAAGGACACGTCGACAGAAGACCAACTCCCGCCCCAATCGAATGCTCCCCTTTCCATGGCAGGGCAAACTTCGTTCAGTCTAAAAGTGCGCGACTCGCCGGAATCTCTTTCACTGTCCAGTACTTGCGACTCGCGGCCGATGTGCCGCCTGCCGTGCACCCCATGACCTTCTTCCGGCCGGGAGGCACAGGCAACTTTAGCCACGCAAACTTGCCCTTGCGTCCGGCCCGGGCGGAGCGCTGAAGCATCCACGCGGGCCAATGTTCGCCAGCCAACGGCTCGAGTCGCTCAGACCTCCGAGGGGACATCAGACAGAATGACGGCTGAATCGGGCAGGCCACGTCTATCTCGCCCCTGCCGAATATGCGGCACAATCGGTTCGCCTTCGACCGCACTTGCTTATTGGTCCATCCTGTCTCGGCTTTTGCCTCTACAAGCAGGAGCCGCGTGACACCATCGCCTTCAAACGCAACAAGCAGGTCGATGTCCTCCTGATTTCCGGTGGAAACCCACGGCTTCGTTGGCTTGGCCTCGGGCTCGACTGTTTCAGGCTGCCAATTCGGATACGGCGGTCCTCCGTTCCCGGAGTCAGCTAGCAACACGGCTGCGTGAAGCCAATCAATGTGGTAGTCCACGTATCCTTTTGCCTCCGGAGGAATCGTGACGTCGACAGCCTCGCCGAGCTTGTGCCGGAAGTCGTCAGAGAGGATCAGTCCCCGGTCATCGTTGCCCGTCGCGTAGGAGAAAAGAAAGAACCGCTCTTTACGGTTG
>JBKKBS010000098.1:0-3894 GCA_046713815.1 Tepidiformaceae bacterium | reverse complement strand
TCACCGCCACCGTAGCCCACGAACGCGCGCACGGAGATCTCCGAAGTGAGGTCTCGCATCGCCCCGCCATCGGCGTCTTGCACGACGATGACGCCACGGTCGGAGCGGCCCTCGATCCAGGCGAGGGTGCGCCCGTCGGTGTCCCAGCAAGGCTCGGAGAGGCGAAGTCCGCCGGCGAGGCTGCGGGGCGTGATGGGCGAATCCCAGAGTCCATACATGCGCTGTTCGCGAGTCATTGGCGGTCCTGTGTGCTAGTATGCATGTATGAAGCGCGTAACCGTATCGCTCTCCGACGAAATCGAAAGGCAACTGCGAGTCGAAGCCGAAGCACGAAGGGTGAGTATATCGGAGTTGGTTCGAAACAAGCTTGAGCGGGCCGACAGTTGCTCTTGCGAGCCGCCAAACCTTGGCTTCATCGGCATAGGCAGGGCGATCCCGCCGTACGACAAGATGACTTTCGCCGAGATGCGGAAGTCAATGGTTGACGACCTGGATCTTGAGTTCCAGCAGTGACGGCGGCAATCATCGTCGACAGCAGCGTACTGATTGAGGGAGCCCTGCAGGGACGGCCGCATCACGCGGCCGTGGCTGCGGCTCTGCGACGATTCAGCCGCAGATTAGTCATCCCCTCGTTGTGCATCGCCGAGACCTGCCACTTGCTGGAGCGCGCGGCCGGTTGGCAGACCGAGGCGGCCTTTCTGGATAGCGCGGCAACGCTCGTTGTGGTTCCGGTGGAGCCCGAGGACTTGCGCCGCAGCGCTGAATTGGTTCGACAGTTCCATTCGTTCCCCCTGGGCGGCGTCGACGCATCAATTGTGGCCCTTGCCGAGCGGCTGGACACCGACACCATCATGACTCTGGATCACCGCCACTTTCGCGCGATCAAGCCGCGGCATTGCGAGTTCTTCCACTTGTTGCCGGAGCTGTAGGCGCAACTCGAGGCAAGCGCCTGCCAGCCGCTGTGCACTTTACCGGAGCAGGGCCTCGTAAGCATGGGTGAGCGCAGCCACGTCGGTGTTTACAGGTCCGAACGCGAACGTGGAGCCGGGCATCGTGCGACCTATGCGCGTCGCTGGTACCTCAAGCTCCCGGGCGAGGTCCTGGATGCGGCCGGATCCGCCTCCCTGGCGGAAGATGTCGGGGCGCCCGGAGACGACGATGCGGCCCTGGGCTTCGCCAAAGAGCGCCGCATCGAGGCGGCCTGTGAGCTTCACGCGGGGCTCGAAGCCGACGACGCCCAGCATCGCGCACTCCGCCAGCGTAACGGCGAGGCCGCCATCGCTGCAGTCGTGGGCGCTCGCCAGCAGACCCTCATCGTTCAAGTGGAGGACGAGCTGCTGAAGGCGGCGTTCCGCCTGAAGATCCACGCTGGGCAGACCTGCCACGCGGCCGTGTTCCGCTTCGAGGTATTCGCTCCCGGCAAGAGACGTGGCCGGCTGTTCGACAGGGCCACCCAACAACCAGACATCGCAACCGGGGCCCTCGAATCCCGCGCGGAGATGCCGTGATACATCCTCCAGTAGGCCCAGCATGCCGATGACCGGGGTGGGATAGATGGCGCGCCCGGCGGATTCGTTGTAAAGGCTGACGTTGCCGCTGACGACAGGCGTCTCGAACACGGAGCAGGCTTCGGCGATACCGTGCACCGCCTGCGAAAGCTGGTAGTACACCTCAAGCTTCTCGGGGTTGCCGAAGTTCAGGCAATCGGTCACGGCCACTGGCGTTGCCCCCGTGCAGACGATGTTGCGCGCGCATTCCGCCACGGCGATGGCGGCGCCTGTGTACGGGTCCAGGTAGCAGTAGCGGCCGTTGCAATCGGTCGCCAGGGCGATGCCGCGGTCAGTTCCCCAGATGCGGAGCACGGCCGCGTCGCCACCGGGCGGGACGACCGTGTTGTTCAACACCTGCTGGTCATACGTGCGAAACACCCCGCGCTTGCTTGCGATATTCGGCCGCCCAAGGAGCCGAAGGAGGGCGGCCGTCGCTTCCCCGGGAGCGAGGTCTGGGAGCGACGAAAGGTCGAACGCGTTGAGTTCGGCCAACTCAGGCGGCCTCACGCCTTGGCGCATGTACAGCGGCGGGTCGGTCGCTTCCCCCACGGGGACCCGCCCATGTTCGACCCCGTCTTCACGGATCACGACGTCATGGCCGTCCGTGACCTGGCCGATCTCCTCGCAGTGGAGTTCCCATCGTTCGAAGAGGCCCTTTACGTCTGCTGCATGTTCGCGCTTTGCGATGACGAGCATGCGCTCCTGGCTTTCGCTGAGCATGACTTCGTAGGGCGTCAGACCGGCTTCGCGGCGCGGTACCTTCTCGAGGTCGAGGACGGCGCCACAAGAACCCTTGGCGCAGCACTCGACGACGGAGCTGGTGAGGCCCGCGGCGCCGAGGTCCTGGAGCCCAACGATCCACTCGCCGTGTTCGGAGGCGAGTTCATAGCAGGCCTCCATGAGGAGCTTCTCCATGAATGGGTTGCCGACCTGCACGGCCGGGCGCATCTCTTCGAAGCGAGCCTCGGGGTCGGTGCGGCTGGCGAGGCCGCTGGCCCCGTGGATACCGTCGCGGCCAGTATCGGCGCCGACGAGCAGGAGCGGATTGCCAACGCCGGAGGCCCTGGCGCTGAGCAAATTCGCGGTCTTGGCCACGCCCACGCACATCGCGTTGACGAGGGGATTGCCGTTGTAGGCCTCCGCGAACACGACTTCGCCGCCAACGTTCGGGATGCCGAGGCAGTTCCCGTAGCCACCGACGCCCGCGACCACACCCTCGAAGAGATAGCGGTTCGCAGGGTCGTCCAGTGGTCCGAAACGGAGTGAGTCGAGGATCGCGATCGGGTAGGCGCCCATGGCGAAGATGTCCCGCACGATGCCGCCGACGCCCGTGGCGGCGCCCTGGTAGGGCTCGATCGCCGAGGGATGATTGTGGGATTCGACCTTCATGACGACGCAAAGGCCGTCGCCGATATCGATCGCGCCGGCGTTTTCGGCCCCGATTTTCGTGAGCACACGGTCGCCGCCGGTGGGGAAGAGGCGGAGCAGGGGCTTGCTGTTCTTGTAGCCACAGTGTTCGCTCCAGAGCGAGCCGAACATGCCGAGTTCTACCTCGTTCGGCTCCCGGCCTATGCGCTGCACGAGGAGGTCGTATTCGTCGTGGCTCAGGGCGACGGCGTCGAGCGCTTCCTGGGTGGCGGGCATGACGCTAGCCTAGCGCGTCGCCTTCTAGGCGCGACCGCGCTGGTTGCCCCGCGTTACTCGTCCGCGCCCCAGCGGCTCAACCACTCGATCCGATCGACCATGTCCTTTGCCGAGAATGCATCCTGTAGGCGTTGGAGGCGACGGATCACTTCACCAAGCGACCATGTTTGCTGGCGCACCAGCAAGATGCCCGCATGGTGATCACCGCCAGACATCCATGCTTTGTGCAGGCGCATAAAGTCGCGAAGGTTACCGGTTATGATCGCTCGCTCCTCCCGCGCCGCATATCCGAGATGGTCGGCATCGTCGTGCCCGCTCATTCCAACGTCCTCGGCCCGAACAATTTCCCACCCGCGCTCCAGCCCTATCCGGAGGATGTCGAGATCGCCGGAGTCATCGTCCTGGTACAGAGGAAATGGCACCTAGCGATGTCCATTGAGCTCGGCGTAGTACTCCTCTTCCATTCTCCGCTCCTCGGCATCGATCTCGTCTTGCTCCTGATCGATGGCATCGCGGTTCGCCAGGTAGTACGCGAGCGCTGTGTACACCTGAGCCAGGCTCAGGCTGTAGTTCTCCGCGATCTTCTCGGGGGTGTAGCCCTGCTTGTAAAGGATCGAGACGCGGTCCACACTCACGCGGCGGCCACGGATGAACGGGCGCCCACCGCGATGGTCCGGGGCGCTATCCAGGAAGCTGGAGA
>JBKKBS010000097.1:0-3815 GCA_046713815.1 Tepidiformaceae bacterium | reverse complement strand
CGTATAAGGTGAGCTATAATCGTCCGTTTTCTACTCGATTTGGCCCAGTGATCGGAGGCACACAGAGTTACCTATTTGGCGCAGAGTACCCAATGGTCCGATGGCTCGAGGCGAACGGTTACAATGTAAGCTATTCTACTGGAGTAGACTCCGATCGCCGAGGTTCGGAGCTTCTCGAACACAAGATGTTCCTGTCCAATGGTCACGACGAGTATTGGTCGTCGGCCCAACGCGCGAACATCGAGGCGGCACGTAATGCCGGAGTCCATCTCGCGTTCTTCAGTGGGAATGAGATGTTTTGGAAGACCCGCTGGGAGTCGAGCATCGATGGCTCTGGCACGCAACACCGTACGCTTGTCAGCTATAAGGAGACGAAGGCCAACGCGAAGATCGACCCGAACCCCGCGTGGACCGGCACATGGCGCGACCCTAGATTCAGCCCCCCGTCTGATGGCGGACGGCCAGAGAACGCCGTAACCGGACAACTCTTTCGAGTGAACGGCGTTGCCAATTGGGTCATGAGAGTTCCCGCGGAAGACGGGAGGATGCGCTTCTGGCGAAACACGAGCGTTGCCTCCCTCGCTCCCGGACAATCGGCAACGCTGCCCCTCGGAACCCTCGGCTATGAATGGGACGAAGTTCCGAACGATGCCCACCGTCCACCGGGGCTCTTCAACCTTTCCACAACTACGCACGACGTGACTCCGCTTTTCCTACTGGACAATGGCAATAGTTACGGGGCCGGGACCGCCACCCACCACCTTTCGCTCTACCGTCATGCAAGTGGCTCTCTCGTTTTCGGTGCCGGAACTGTCCAATGGTCCTGGGGCCTCGACGACCAACACGACGGGCCGGGCGGCGAAGCGCCGGACGCGAGGATGCAGCAAGCCACCGTGAACCTCTTCGCCGACATGGGCGTTCAGCCCGGCACGTTACAAACAGGTCTACTCGCCGCCGCTGCCTCGACGGATGTCACGCGGCCGGCTTCGAACATCACGTTCCCGGGGCCTGGGGCCACCGTCCTCACCGGCACTCCCACCACGATCTCTGGCACCGCGTCCGATGTCGGCGGTGCCGTTGGGGGTGTCGAAGTCTCGACGGACGGCGGACAGACGTGGCGCGCGGCCAGTGGGCGGACGAGCTGGTCATACACCTGGACGCCCAGCGGAATCGGCCCTGCGACAATCCTGAGCCGCGCCGTGGACGATACCGGAAACCTTGAAGCACCTTCGGCGGGCGTGAACGTGACTGTGGATTTCGGCGACTGCCCATGCCACATCTGGCAGCGCTCGGACACCCCGGCCCTGGCATCGCAAAGTGACTCACAGCCTGTCGAGCTCGGCGTGAAATTTCGGGCACAAGTGGATGGTTACATCAACGGAGTCCGTTTCTACAAGGGCCCGGGGAACACCGGAACTCACATCGGCAACCTGTGGAGTAGCGCTGGAACATTGCTCGGTACGGCCAATTTCACGGCCGAAACTTCCGGAGGGTGGCAGGAAGTAACCTTTGCCGCGCCCGTCCCGGTCAGTGCGAACACCACATACGTCGCTTCGTATCACACATCTTCGGGCGGGTACTCTCTCAACAGTGACTTTTTTGCGGCTAGTGGCGTTACCAACGTCCCGTTGCGTGCCCTCGGCGCCGGCGAGGACGGTCCGAACGGTGTGTTTAAGTATGGAGCCACTGGATTTCCGAATCAGAGCTATCAGAGCAGCAACTACTGGGTTGATCCTGTCTTCAACGACGTCTATGTAGATTCAGTCGCCCCGACGGTTGTGGGCCGCAATCCGGTGAGCGACGCAAGCTCTGTCAGCCCGGGTGCGGCGGTGACGGCTACGTTCAGCGAGCCGGTGGCCCCGGGGACCGTGGTTATCGCCTTGCGGCGGCCCGATTCTTCGACCGTGGCCGGGACGGCAATATATGATGCTGCCGCGCGCACTGCAAGATTCCAGCCGGCATCCCAGCTAGAAATGGGAACCACCTACACGGCAACGGTGAGCGGAGCGACGGATCCCGGTGGAAATACGATGGCCACCGTCAGCTGGTCGTTTACGACCATTAGCTGCCCATGCACAATCTGGAGTTCCTCGACAATCCCAGGCGGGTCGGTGCAGAGTGACCTTCTGCCGATTGAGCTGGGGCTGAAGTTCCGATCCGATATGGACGGATTCATCACCGGCATTCGGTTCTACAAGAACTCCGGCAACTCGGGCACACATATCGGTAACCTCTGGTCGTCGGCCGGAAGCCTGCTCGCCTCGGCCGCGTTCGCAAATGAATCCGCTACCGGATGGCAGCAAGTTACCTTCCCGGCTCCGGTGCCAGTGGCGGCCAACACCACCTACGTTGCCTCGTACCACAACCCCACGGCGACCTACAACGTCGCCTATGGCTATTTCGGAGCCACAGGGGTTTCAACGCCGCCTCTCACGGCTCTCCAGAACGGGGTTGACGGCCTGAACGGAGTCTTCGCCTACGGCACCACCAGGTTCCCGAGTTCCAGCTTCGAGAGCAGCAACTATTGGGTGGATGTCGCATTCAGCGGTGTCTTCGTCGACCCGGTTGCTCCCACCGTGATGGATCGGACTCCTTTGGACGGCGCGACGCGCGTCGCGGCCAACGCCAGTGTAACGGCAACGTTCAGCGAGGCGGTGAACCCATCGACAATCAGTTTTGTCCTTCGCCGCATTGACAATTCCATCGTCCCAGCCACCACAAGCTACAACGCCCAGGCTCGGTTGGCCGTCCTGCAACCGTCGCAACCGCTCGTGATGGGAGCCACTTACACGGCGTCGCTCAGCGGGACTTCTGATCCGGCTGGCAATGCCATGGTGGCGACCAACTGGTCGTTCACGGTCACCGCTTGCCCATGCTCGGTCTGGTCGGATTCAACGGCCGTGTCAGGGACCTCACAGAGTGACTTCCAATCGCTCGAGCTTGGGGTGAAGATCCGTCCAGACGTGGAAGGCTACATCTGGGGGCTCCGGTTCTACAAGAGCGCTGGCAATACCGGCAGCCACACCGGTAACCTGTGGACCAGCGAAGGTGTCTTGCTCGCGTCGGCTCCGTTCCTTAACGAGGCCCCAACGGGATGGCAGGAATTGCAGTTCGCGTCGCCCATCCCCGTCACTGCGGGGACCCTCTACGTGGCTTCGTACCACAATCCCACAGGCAATTACATCGTCAACCAGGACTATTTTACGACCGGGGCCGGGGCGTGGCCGCTCACTGCTCCTTCGGACGCGAGCGTTGGCGGTAACGGCGTTTTCAAGTTCGGCGCCAGCGGGTTCCCGAACCAGTCGTTCCGCGCATCGAACTATTGGGTCGATGCAGTATTCTCGGTCACGGTTGCCGGGGCGGGCGACGTAACGCCTCCACAACTTTCCGGCGTTCAGGCGACGGTGCAAGGCACGGGGAGCGCAACGATCAGTTGGTCGACCAACGAGCAGGCCACCACCCAGGTGGAGTTTGGTCTCACACCCGCTTACGGCACCCTGCGTCCTGCGTCGCCAGCCAACGTGCTTACCACCTCGCACGCCCAGATGCTGACGGGACTACTTCCCAACACGACCTACTATTATCGAGCTCTTAGCCGGGATGTGGCTGGGAACGCCGCGATGTCCGCGGGCCTCACGTTCACCACGCAGCCGCCGCCTTGCCCATGTTCGATATGGTCCCAAACGGCAGCTCCAGCGAATCCATCTGCCAGCGACTCGAGCGCGGTGGAGCTCGGCGTGAAGATCCGTACCGACATCCCGGGCTGGATCACAGGTGTGCGGTTCTACAAAAGCATCGAGAACACAGGCACGCAT
>JBKKBS010000096.1:0-6613 GCA_046713815.1 Tepidiformaceae bacterium | reverse complement strand
CCCCGGCGTGCACCAGTCGATGGCCGAGCATATCGACCGCCGCGGGAATCATCTCGAGAACCGTGTACCCAATCAGCGCCTCATATCGCGCGTCTGCAACGGGTTCCATCTCCACGAACAGGACCTCAGTGAAGAACGGACGGAACCCCTCAATCTCCACTTCCACCGGACCGTATACTTCGCCTTCAATCGTGGCCTTGTTTGCGAGCGAGAGCACAACCCGCTGGGTCCGCTTGAGGTCGCCGAGACGGCTCTTCCAGGCAAGCGGCAGGATCGTGTGAGAGGCGCCCGTATCCACGAGTCCGTCGAATGTGATTTCCATCTCGCGAGCCAGTGCATTGCGCACGGTCACCTGGCCGAGGATCCTGCCCATTCGTATATGATACTCGACCTGTATCGCCCGCCACCGCCGTTGTGGTTCAATCTCTATATGCGCGTGACCAAGATGCACGGCAACGGCAACGATTACATTTACTACCGTCCCGCGCCCGGCGAGGAATGCGACTGGGAAGAGATGTCGCGACGTGTCAGCGACCGCCACTTCGGCCTCGGCTCGGACGGCCTCATCCTTGCGCTGGCCTCAGCGCGCGCTGACCTCATGATGCGCATGTTCAACGCCGACGGCTCGGAGGCGGAAATGTGCGGCAACGGCATTCGCTGCCTGGCGAAGTTCGCAGTCGAGGAGGGCATGGTGGCCGCGGACGCGGAGACGGTAACGATTGACACGCTCGCCGGCATCAAGACGCTGCAACTCTTTCGCGAGAAAGGATCTGTAGTCGCTGCGCGCGTGGACATGGGCCAACCTGGCTTCGACCCGGCATCGCTGCCGGCGAACGTGGAGGGTCACGGGCCGGTGGTCGACCTGCCGATCTCGGTTGACGGCGTCGAACTGCGCCTCACGCTGGTGAGCGTCGGAAATCCCCACGCGATTCACTACATCGACTCCGACCCGTACGACTTTCCGCTTGAGCGCATCGGTCCACTCGTGGAGCGGCACCCGCTGTTCCCGCGGCGCGTGAACTTCCAGGTCGTGCAAGTGCTCGACAAGGAGCACGTAAAGCACCGCATCTGGGAGCGCGGCTCGGGCATCACGTTAGCTTCCGGGACGAGCGCGGCGGCGGTGGCCGCCGCCTCACGCATGCGATTCCTTACCGGCGACCGCATCGTCGACTCGCAGCCCGGTGGCGACCTTGTTCTCGAATGGCCCGGCTCTGGTTCCGTCTTTATGACCGGCCCCGCCGTCCGCGTTTACGACGCGGAGTGGCTCGGCGGCGATTCTCGCGACGTGCGCAGCAAGGAGTAAACTTGAGGCCATGACTGCTGAACAGGCCCTGAAGCCACTCTCAGCCGACGAGTTTTACGAACTGTCTGACCCCCCCGAGGGCGGGAGGATGGAGCTCGTATGCGGAAGGGTCCTGACGTATATGCCTGTCGGTGGAGAGCATGGACTGATTGCGGGACGGATCGATCGAGCGTTAGGCAACTTTGCCGACCACCACCACCTCGGTATCGTGGGGCCCGAGACCGGGTTCCGGCTTTTCGAAGTGCCGGACACCGTGCGTGGACCGGATGTGTACTTCGTTCGGACGGAACGGCTCATCGAAGGCCGCATGCCCAGAAAGTATTACCCCGGGCACCCCGACCTGGCGGTAGAGGTCGTCTCGCCGGACGACAGGGACAGCGAAGTGAACCAAAAGCTGCGGGAATACCTGGACGGGGGGACACCGCGCGTCTGGGTGGTGAGGCCGGAACTGAAGACAGTTGCCGTACACACTCCGGACGGCCTGGCACGAACGTTTGCAGAAGATGACGTTCTCCGGAGCGCGGATGCGGGCTTCTCCGTGGACGGCTTCGAGCTGCCTGTCTCGCGAATTTTCGAGTAACCGCGGTTCTGCTGCGATGCCGGGATTAGAAGTCCCGGGCGACGATGAAATCGGCGACGGCGGCAAGATCCCGCCGAGTGTCGTCGCTGACATCCATGGTGGACAGCAAGTTCGTTGCCTCGGCGGCGTGTCGCCGCGCCTCCTCGCGACAGAGACGATCCGCGCCGGAGAGTTCGAGCGCACGGATCACTGCCCTTACGTCAGGCTCGTCCTCCGCGAACGCTCGACGGATGATCTGGGCAGCATCCGGGTCGTGCAGGGCGTGAATTACGGGTAGCGTCTGCTTGCGGCGGGCAATATCGTTGCTCGCGGATTTACCGGTGATGTTAGGATCGCCCCAGGTTCCGAGATAGTCATCATGCGCCTGGAAGGCGAGTCCGACCTGCTCGCCCCAGTGGCCCAGTTGCGCGGCAGTCGAGGGAGCCGCGTCCGCGAGCAACGCACCGATCTCGAGCGGGGCACCGAGCAGTGCGCCGGTCTTTCCGGCCACCATCTCCAGGTATTCGTCCACGGTCACGTCGTCCCGCTGCTCGAAGGAGATGTCTTGCCACTGGCCTTCGAGCATTCGCCCGATGGCGCGGTTGAGGACGGTGAGCGCGGCGAGGCGTCTCTCCGGGTGGTCCGGCCCCGCGGAGAGAGCGGCGATGGCTCGTGTGTACAGGAAATTACCGACGTTGATCGCCTGGGCCTCCCCGACGAGCGCCCAGGCGGTGGGCCGGTGATGACGTTCCGCGTCCTTGTCCTGGATTTCGTCATGGACGAGCGAGAAGTTGTGCACCAGCTCAACTGCCACTGCCCCCGGCAGAGCATCTTTGGGCTTGCCGCCAGCAACTTCCGCGCCCAGCAGACAGAGCGCGGGGCGCATGCGCTTGCCGCCGGTGGTAGCCGGCTGCCCCGAGGTATCCTCCCAGCCCATGACATAACGACCGAGCCGTTCGAGCTCCGTGGTCCCGTTGCCGATTGCGGCCCGGAGCGCTCCCTCGATGAGATCGCGGTGACGGAGGAGGCTGGATGGGATGGCTTGAGCGCCGGTCATGCGAATTTCCCCTACGCCGGGGCCAATTCGCGGTCGGTGGGGAGGCTGGAACGCGCGATGAGCGCGGCGCGCGCACGGGCGGCGATGCCGGTCCCCTCGCATGCGTGCAGTTGGCGCATCGTCGGTTGCGGTCCGTGGTCCACAATTGCGTCGGGCATGGAGATGCATCCCAGGTAACGGTCGGCAAGGCCATGGTCGGCGAGCAGGTCCAGCACGGCTTCCCCGAAGCCCCCGGCGCGCACGTTCTCCTCGACCGTGATCACGCCCTGCGTGTCGCGTGCGACACGCAAGATCAGCCGCTCGTCGAGCGGCTTGGCAAAACGGGCGTTCACGACCGTCGCCTCGATGCCGTCGTCCTCAAGGATGGCGGCTGCGCGCGTGCATTCCACTACGGACGCGCCGAACCCCAGGAGCGTGATGTCGGCGCCTTCCCTGAGCACTTCTCCGGTGCCGACTGGAATCACGCGCATCGGCAGATTCGTGGGAGCTCCTGGCCCGGCGCCGCGGGGGAAACGTACCGCGAAGGGCCCGTCGTGCTGGATTCCGGTATAGAGCAGGTCACGCAGCTCGCGCTCGTCTTTCGGCGCGGCGACAACCATGTTGGGCAGGCAGCGGAGGTAGCTGATGTCGATAAAGCCCTGGTGCGTCTTGCCGTCGTCGCCGACGAAGCCCGCGCGGTCCATGGCGAACACGACGGGGAGGTTTTGCACGATCACGTCGTGGACGACGGAGTCGAATCCGCGCTGGAGGAAGGTTGAATAAATGGCGACAATCGGCCTGATCCCCTGGGTGGCCAGGCCAGCCGCGAACGTGACGGCATGCTGCTCCGCTATGGCTGTATCGAAGACGCGGCCCGGGTGCTTCTTGTAGACCGGCGCGAGGCCCGTGCCTTCGAGCATGGCGGCGGTGATGGCCACGACGCGCGGGTCGCTCTCGATCAGCTCCTGGGTGGCCTGCGCGAAGACCTGGCTGTAGGTGGGGAGTGGAGCGGGGGCGCCTGGCACTGCCGGTTTCTTGAGCCAGTAGGTCCCGCTGTGGCTTTTGATCGGGTCGGCCGCGGCCTCGGGGATGCCATGGCCTTTCTCCGTGAGAACGTGCAGCAGGACGGGCTTGCCGCGCACCTTTTTGATCTGAGTGAGCGTCGATTCCAGTTCGTTCACGCTATGACCGTCGACCGGCCCGTAGTATTCGAAGCCGAACTGTTCCCAGAAGCTGGCGGGAACGAGGAGGTCGCGCACACCGGCCTTCAGACGTTTGGTTGCTTCCCACACTTCCTTACCCAGCGGCAGGTGCCCGACCATGTCGCCGAGTTCGCGCTTGGCGTTGCGGTAGTGGGGATCGACTCGCAGCTTGTTCACGTTGCGTGAAAGGGCGCCCACGTTGGGCGAGATGGACATGGCGTTGTCATTGAGAATGACAATCATGTCCTCGCGCAGGTGCCCGGCGTGGTTCATCGCCTCAAGCGCCATGCCGGCCGTCATCGCGCCATCGCCGACGACCGCCACGACGTGGTAGTCCTCACCCTTGAGGTCGCGCGCCACGGCCATTCCCAGGGCGGCGGAAATCGAGGTGCCGGCGTGCCCCGCGCCAAACTGGTCGTGGGGGCTCTCCTGCCGGTCAGCGAACCCTGAGAGCCCCTGGAACTGGCGGATTGTGTCCATGCGGCCCTTGCGGCCGGTGAGCATTTTGTGGACATAAATCTGGTGACTCACGTCCCAGACAATCTTGTCGTGGGGAGAATCGAAGAGCTTGTGCAGCACCACTGAAAGTTCGACGACGCCGAGGTTCGAGGCGAGATGGCCACCGCCGCCAATGCTGTCGACGATCTGCACGAGGTCGTGGCGGATCTCGCCACACAGTCTTTCGAGCTCGTCGGCGTTGAGGCCACGCAGGTCCGCGGGCGATTCAATATGGTCGAGCAGACGTGCCAAGCGGATCTCCTTCGTGCCTGCATCTCACAGTACAGGTCTCGCCGCCTAGAGGTCGTGAGGCGGCATACGGGTGCCGCTCTCCCCGTTCTGGAACGTACGGGGGCGTCCGTTGAGGGTCAAGACGCGGCGAAACAGGGACGCGGGCGGCGGGTCTTCATGCGGTCCGCGCAACGGCCCGGCGCACGGGTTGCTCCTCCAGGGCGGGTGCAGCGGGCAGCACAATGCTGAAGGCCGCTCCCTCGCCAGGGACAGAAGCGAGTGATACTTCCCCGCCCATTGCCTCGACGAGTTCCTTCACAATGGCCAGGCCGAGCCCGAGACCCCCTTCTCGCCGGCTACGGCTCTTTTCCACCCGGTAGAAACGGTCAAAAATGCGTTCCCGTGCTTCAGGGGGGATGCCCGAACCGGTGTCTGCGACGGTGAAGCGCACCCGCTGGCCGTCGTCGCAGGAGGCGTAGCTCACAGTGACCTTTGCCCCCGGCCCACCGTACTTAATCGCATTGTCCACGAGGTTGAACACGGATCGGTAGAGGTGGTCCCCGCTTGCCAGCGCAGCGACGGTGTCATCGCCTTCCATTCGCAGCGTCACCTCGCGCGACGCTGCGAGGGGCATGAGCTGACGCACGATCTCGGCGGCCAGCGACTGGAGATTAATGGGGTCCGGGTCCGGTGCTTCGCGGTCGCGGCCGGAGAGGAGAAGGAGGTCATCCGTGAGCCTCGTGAGGCGCTCGGTCTGCGTCTTTACGGTCTCCAACAGCTCGCGAACCTCGCCCTGGGATAAATCGGCGTCCATCTCCGCCACTTCGATATTCGTGCGGATCGCGGCCAGGGGTGTGCGAAGTTCGTGCGACGCATCCTGGACGAACTGGCGTTGTTGCTCGAACGATTGCTCGATGCGGTCGATCATGGAGTCGAATGTATCGGCGAGCTCCTTGAGTTCGTCCTCGGGGCCCTGGTGGTTAATGCGATGGCTGAGGTCCGTGGCGCTGATCTTGGAGGCCACGCGCGTGATGTCCCGCACCGGCCGCAGCATCATCCCGGAGAGCACATAGCCGCCGATACCGGACGCCACGGCGAGACCTACGACGGCAAGCAACGACCAGAGCCGGAGCCGGTCCAGGTTTTCCGAGTAAATCTCGTCTTCCGCGTCCCGGAGGGAGAAGGTGGGCGAGAAGCCGCTCATCGCGTTTCCGGGGCCTACCCTGATGATTCGGTACTGTTCCTCCGAACCGTTGGGGGCCTCGGCGACGAGGAAGCGCGGTTCGTCTAGGCGGACAGCCACGTTCAGGGCAACGACAAACGCCACGCCAAAGACGAGCAAAAGGCTCGAGTACCAGACCGTCAGTTTGAAGCGGACCGTGCGAGCAAACGCTGGCGTACGGGTCCTAGAGGACGTAGCCCTTCCCCCGGATGGTTTCGATCAACTGGTCGTCGAACCCTTCGTTTAGTTTGCGCCGAAGGTTATTCATATGCACCTTCACGGTCTGCGTGAAGGGATTGGCGTGCTCGTCCCAGATGTGTTCCAGGAGCTCCTCCTGCGGTACCGCGCGCCCTTCGTTCCGGGCCAGATAGTAGAGCAGGGAAAATTCCTTCGGCGTGAGGTGGATCTCCTTGCCATCGCGCCGGGCACGGTTGGTGTTCGGGTCCAACTCGAGGCCGCGGGTATCGAGGATCGGCTCGCGAAGGCCGCCTTCACGGCGGGAAACGGCCCGGATCCGAGCCTCCAACTCGCTGAAAGCGAACGGCTTCACGAGGTAGTCATC
>JBKKBS010000095.1:0-3004 GCA_046713815.1 Tepidiformaceae bacterium | reverse complement strand
CTTGCGTTCTTCCTCGCGGCCCTTCTGCTCGGCCTCCGTGCGGCGGTACATGCACGTGACGTCAGTCGCGCCCAGGCGGATCGCCGTACGCACGCAGTCCATCGAAGTGTCGCCGCCACCGACAACCAGTACCCGCTTGCCGTTCACGTCCAACGGCTCGCGCATGTTCTCGGGGAGCTGCTCCGGCTCGAGGTTCCCGCGCACGAGGAACTCGGTCGCCTGGTAGATGTTCTCCATGTTCTCGCCTTCGATGCGCATCTGCCCGCCAATGGGCGCGCCCGTGCCGAGGAAGACCGCGTTGTAGCCCTGCTTGAACATCTCGTCCACCGTGATGTCGTCGCCAACTTTGACGTTGCACTGGAACTCGACGCCCATCTTCTCGAGGTATTCGAGCTTGGCCTCCAGCACCTCCTTCTCCATCTTGAAGTTCGGGATGCCGTACAGCAGCACGCCACCCGGCACCGGCCACGACTCGAACACGGTGGCGGCGTGGCCCTTCTTGCGAAGCTCCTCCGCTACCGCGAGCCCGGCCGGTCCGGAGCCGATGACCGCGACCTTGCGCCCGGTGTCGGCCTCGATGAACGGCAGCGGGACGCCGCCGTGCGTGCGCTGATAGTCCGCGATGAACGACACCAGCTTCCCGATCGCCACCGGCGGCTGCTTGCCGTACGGCGCCGGACGGATCGCGAACCCGACCACGCACGATCCCTCGCACAGAGACTCTTGCGGACAGAGGCGGCCACACATGTCGGGGAGGTTGCTGGTCTCGCGGAAGACTGCCGCCGCCGCGTTGACGTCGCCGTTCTCCAGGAACAGCAGTGCGCGCGGGATGTCGTTGTCGGTGGGGCATGCGTCCTGGCACGGCGCCGACGGACAGTGGATGCAGCGCTCGGCCTCGATCTTCGCCGCGTCGAGCTCGTAGCCCAGGTAAGACTCGTTCCAGTTTTGGATGCGCGCCTCGGGCGTCTGCTTGGGCACAGGCACGACCGCAATCTGGAGCCGGCGGTGGTTATCGGACTGCGGTGTTTGCATCGGTTCGAGGCGGCCTTTCGGAGCGTTTTCGTGTGTAGCGCAATCTTATCAGAAGCTAGCGACTGTTTTAGCACCCGAGTTTGTTTGGCATTTTCCGTGTTTTCGGGCCATACAAGGTAGCACGATTCCGGAAGCTATCCGTATTCCAGAGGGCCTTTTTGCCAAACGAACTTCGCTGGCCGGGCCGTAGCTGTCAACGAATGGCCTCCTCCCACTTGTCATCCTTGTATCTCCCGTTTGGCTTATAAACAGGAGAGGGCGTGGCAGATCGTTGTCATCCTTGGTCCCCAAAGACCGTCGCTCAGCAGGATCGCCACGCCCCGACTTCCCATGATAAAGCCCGAACAGTTACCGGAGCGGCGAGGTGCCAGCTCGCATCTACAAGGCTGGGCTCGCGGGAAGGCAGCGGCGAGAGGTCAACAGGTTGAAAGGAGAAAGCTATGCGTTTTGTGGGGATCGACGTCTCGCAGGAATACCTGGACGTGGCTGGCGAAGGCGAAGGTAGGGTAGTTCGGATCCGGAACGACGAGTCAGCATTGGCTTCGCTTGTGCGGCGCTGGCAGTGCGGCGCGCCCGAACTCATCGTCCTGGAAGCATCAGGCGGATACGAACGTCTAGCTGCTGGACTACTGCAGCGCGCCGGCCTCCCTGTAGCCGTCGTCAACCCGCGGCAGGTGCGAGACTTCGCACGTTCAACAGGGCAACTGGCGAAGACCGACACCATCGACGCAAGAGTACTTGCCCGCTTCGCCGAAGCCATCCGGCCGCCCGTATCACGAGTCAGCAGTGAAGCCCAGGAGCAGCTACGCGAACTCGCACGGCGAAGGCGCCAGCTGGTTGAGATGATGACCTCCGAAAAGAACCGTCTCAGCAAGTCTCCGCGAACGAAGGGTCGCATCGAGAATCACTTGCGGTGGCTGGAAGAAGAGCTAAAGCAGACCGAGAAAGATATCAAAGGCGTCATCGAGGCCGACCAGGATCTATCGGCCAAAGCAGCGGTCCTCAGGAGCGTACCCGGCGTCGGATCCGTTCTCGCTACGACTCTTCTCAGCAACTTCTCGGAACTGGGCGCCCTCAACCGCCAGGAGATAGCGGCGTTAGCTGGCGTGGCCCCTCTCAATTGGGATAGCGGCAAACTACGCGGCCGTCGAGGCACCTGGGGAGGCAGAGCGCAGGTGAGAACCGTCCTGTACATGGCGGCACTTGTAGCGTCCCGGCACAACCCTGTCTTCCGAGCTCTGTACGAGCGTCTCTGCGCCGCTGGGAAACCAAAGAAAGTCGCACTCGTGGCAGTCATGCGCAGGCTCATCGTGACCCTCAACTCAATGATGCGCACGAGGACGCTCTGGAATGTCGAAGCGCCATAAACAAGACAGTTGCTGAGCGGAGCGCAGCGCAGTGAAGGATCTCCTCCCGCGGGTTCAACATAGGAGCGTCGATAGCGTCCCGGCGCGAATCAACCGCTCTCTGCAGGCATCCCCTCATCTCGTGCACTGGCCTCGGAAGGACGACGGCACGGCCTAACGCTTGCGGATTAACGTCACGCCATCCCTCACACTGAGCACCACCTGCACCACCCGGTCGTCCGCCGCTACGAGATCGTTGAACGCCGCGATCGCGCGCCCGTTGTCATCCTTCGGGTCCACCACCTCGCCGCTCCACAGCACGTTGTCCACCGCGATCAGCCCATCGTCGGCAAGCAGCGGCAGCGCGGCCTCGTAGTAGTTGGCATAGTTCGGCTTGTCCGCATCGATGAACGCGAGATCGAAGCGTCCCTCCAGCGTCTTCATGCTCTCCAGCGCAGGCCCCTCGATCAGCCGAATACGACTGCCGTGCTCGCTCCGCTCAAAGAAACTCCGCGCGAATGCGGCGTGCGTCTTACTCAGCTCCAGCGTGATCAGCTCCCCGTCCGTCGGCAACGCCGCCGCCATCATCAGCGCGCTGAACCCGGTGAACGTCCCCACCTCCAGCA
>JBKKBS010000094.1:0-2946 GCA_046713815.1 Tepidiformaceae bacterium | reverse complement strand
GCGCCCGGTGTCACCGCTGTCGGGGAATCTTGACCGCGCTTTTCCGCCAGACGCACCGCATGTGATGGCGATACGGCTCGGTGGCGCGCGCGTATACTCCGGTTCGGCGAGCCGCCCGGGAGCGGCTGCCGATGAGCAACGCTGGTGAAAAGAACTCGCGTCCGAGCACGTCGCGTGGAGAGGCCGGGAGACCGGCCCCCCGGGCACTCCGCTCACGCTGCCACGCGGCAGCCCGCGAGCGATGGTTCGGCGACGCCGATTGCGGTCGCACCGGTCCAGGCCTCACCGCTTCAAATGGTTAGCGCCGTTTCCGGGGGAGGCAACGCCCCGCTGGGAGTTCGCCGCGCGGCCATCGCCCAGCTCGGGCGCACCCTCGGCAACCGCGCCGTGATGCGATTGGTTGACCCGGGGACGCCGGTCGCTGCCCCGGGTGCGGAGCCCTGGCGTCCCGCGGACGTCGTCGCTCAGACGGCGTTCAACCCCACGGACATCCTGCACAAGCTCGTGATCGCCATCGACCAGTCCGATGTGCAGATCTCCACCGAAGACTTGATGAAGCAGAAGCAGCCCAAGCGGAAGGTGGACTTCCCCGCAGTCGTCCGCGCGCTCACCGGGCTCACCGCGAAGCAGGGCGAAGTGGTGCGCGAGACATACCAGGCCCACCAGGGCCGCCCCCTGAACAAGGACCTGTTCGGCACCGGCGCCTCGGGCTTCGAGAGCACTCTGAGCATCGATCAGCAATCCCAGATCCGCGCCCTTCTCGCCGGCACGGTAGCTGGGCCGGATGCCACGGAGGATCAGAAGAAGGCCGTCGGCATCAATCGCGCCAACGCTCAGGCCTCGGAAATCAAGCGGCTCCTTGCCAGCAAGCACAGCAAGGAGAACGTCGAGCGGGTCATGACCATCCTCCGGCAACCGGTAGAAGCGAACCGGGAGCTCATCGAGGCCTACAAGCGCATCGGCGGCAGTATCCACTATGACCTCGTCTACACCGGTGAACACGTTCGCGGCCAGATGCTGCTGGAGGGGCGGATTGCCGACGCGGACGCACTGAAGGTGAGCGCGGTGCGGGCCAAGCTCGAGACCGTCAATGCCGAAGTCAAGAAGATCGAGGGACTCCTCGCGCCGAAAGAGCTGTCGCTCGAGGCACTCGCCGCGAACGTGGGCTCGAACCGGATGATCAACGAGATGCGCCTCCGCGACCTGCGGAAAGAGCAGAAGGAGCTTGTCAGCGACATCGAGGCCCGGGGAGAGCAGGCGGCCAGCGAGGCGCAGCAGAAGGGGGGCGATGCGGGCGTCGCTGTGGCCGCTGTCTACGGCGGCGACGTGGAAGCCGTCGCTAAGGCCGCCGGTGGCGCGAACGCCGCGGTCATTCGGGCGCTGGCCAGCGGTGACCCGGCCCAACGGGTGGCCGCCGAGCTGCGGCGGTCTTCTAGCGAGGGCAAGCTCACGGGGGTGCAGTTGACGGCGGCGCTGAGGAGCCTGCGCACGGAAGCCGAGGCGCGCATTGGCCGCGAGCTCGGACCGGGACACCCGGACTCCGAGAAGGCCACCCAGGCCCTCGCCGAAAAGTACACCGAGACGCTGCGCACGACCTACGACCGCCTCACGGCCGACGACCCGAAGGCGAAGAAGTTCGAAGAGGTCGTCAACGAGAGCGGCGACGAGGGCGATGAGGCGGTCAACCGGCGACTTTACGTGGCCGGAGGAAAGCTGGACGACGTCGTCGAACTCGTGCTCGCGCTCAACGGCGACCGTAAGGACATGGCCACGGTCGAGCGTGTCTTGCGCGGCAAGTCAGCACCGGAGATCTCCGTCATCAAGGTGCGCTACTGGGCGATGGCCGGGCACCCGCTGGAACAAGACCTCTTCGGCAGGCTCGGCGCCGAAGGCGAAAAGGTCGATGACGACATGCGCTCCCTGGCGGGCGGGGACGCGGCCCTGGGCAAGGCGAAAGGCACGTCGCGGCTGAACGTGGAGGACTATCTTCAGCGCCCGAGCGTGGAGGGCGGGCCCGCGGACGTGCGCTACATCCTCACGCGGGCCGAGCGTGAATACCGTTACACGATCGACAACCGCGGCGCCACAGGCTGGTGGCGGGACACCTGGGGGAACGAGCAACGGACGCTCCTGGACGAGACGATTCGTGACCTGCGCATGATGGTCCTGCAGTACCGCCGCGTGGTGGGATGGACGGATACGGCCAGCGAGGTAGTGCTCCATCCCGACGCCCTCTACCACGCCGACGTCCAGAAGCTGGTCCAGGACATGCGCCTCGCGCGGCACACAATCCGCGGCGACCGCGCGGCCTACGAGAAGGCGACGGCTGAACTGCGGGCGAAGTTCCAGGCCGTGGCGATGTTCGTCCTCCAGGCCGTGCTC
Organism: Tepidiformaceae bacterium; assembly: GCA_046713815.1. Lineage (GTDB taxonomy): Bacteria > Chloroflexota > Dehalococcoidia > Tepidiformales > Tepidiformaceae > JBBDMZ01. The sequence goes on along the minus strand of JBKKBS010000094.1, from coordinate 564 downwards.
ACCGCTCTGCTTTCGCCCGCGGCGGCTGCCCTCTTCCGCGTTGCCCAGGGCAGCGCCCAGGCGTTGCTCCTCGCGAACCGCGTGAGGCAGTTCGCGGCGACGGTCACGGCGGGCACACTGGCGAACGTCGGGTCGACCGTGGTGGTCACCGGCGACTACTCCGTCGAGCAGCTGAAGAACGCTCTCGTCAGTAACCTGACAGGGTCGCTCGGGTCCGGGGCTGCGAGCAAGCTCATGAGCGCGGGCGCCTTCACGCATGTCGCGAAAGGCATCGTCGACAGGCTTGGGCCTACCGCTTCAGCGCAGCTCCGGGAGTTCGTGAAGAGCAACGCCTCCAACATCTCCTCCACGGCCGCGACCGGTGAATCGCTGGCGGAGGCGCTGAGTCTCGAAGGGATGCTCAAGGCGAGGTTGATGGACATCGGCGGGGAGAAGATCGGCGCCGCCACGACGAAAGTCACAGGCATCGGAGCACCGGCGCCCGGCGGGGAGAAGCCGCCACCAGGTGGTGGCGAGACGGCCCCGCCGCCAGCGGGCGGGACGACGACCCCCACCCCGGCGCCG
>JBKKBS010000093.1:0-6405 GCA_046713815.1 Tepidiformaceae bacterium | reverse complement strand
TGAAGTGCGCCGCCCGACGCATTGCTGCTCATGACGATGAGCGGGCGGTGCTCGTGCATGGAGACATCCACGAGTGGAACGCTTTGGAGGCGGACTCTAACTTCAAACCTTCTTGACCCAGACGGGCTCGCGCTTATGTAGTGGTGCGCCCAGGCGTTCGAGGAGCAAGGCGCTGCGAACGATGTCATCCCGCAACAGGCGCGCGCACCCGTCTCCGTCCGCAAGGCGCAGGACCGTGATTTCGTTTTTGGCGGAGTCGTCTTCGCGCGGTATGAGGAGCTTCAAAACGGCAGAGGATCCATCTTCGAGGGTCGCCTCTGCGACGAAAGCCTCCGTGCCGCCGGCGTACGGGCGCCCGACACGCACTGACCACTCCCGTTCGAGGTCCGCAACGAGCGCTGGCAACTGGGCGAGCCACGTTTCGGCGCCGGCGGCGAGCGCCTTCTTACGGACCGCCTCGGGAATGCCTGAAAGCGTCATTATCTGTCGAAGAGGCTCACGCAGCCTTGTACCCGCCTCATTCCTGCCGCCGGCGTCCGCGCCAAGAGTGGTTCGGATGATGTCTCGCATTTGTTCGCTAGAGCCGCTCCACCGACTCCAGCGGCGGCTTGTCGGGGTCCACGAGATAGCGCAGTTCGGGCATGGTGATGTCCGCCACAGCGTACGAGGCGGAGACCGGGAAGTATGGGCGCGCGCCCTCGAGTTCCCATGCGGCGGCGTCAAATGCGTTGAGCTGGGGCTGGCCGCGGTCCGCACTGTGGAATGTGAAGTCGGGATCCACCTGCACCAGTCGCATGGCGTGGCCGCCGTCGCGTGGGACGCGCGCGATGTTCAGGCTCGAGAGGTACTGGAGGTCGTTGCCGCTGACGGGCTCGGGGTTCATGAGCGATACATCGAGCACGACGCCCGTGGCTTCGACCATGGAGTGGATGCGGTCGTAACGCTTCTCAAGCGTGACGGCAGCCTTGCGCAACGGGTAGCCCCAGCGCTCGCCGAGGGCTCGGATCGCTTCATCGCTGTCGCAGTAACCGCGCGCACTGAAGCCACGCGGGCGAGCGCCGGAGCGGCAACCGACGCGCACTTCGGCGAGGACGAACGGCCCCACGGGGCTCTCCGGCACGCGCGTGACCGTGAAGGCGAGCGTGGGCGGGATGGTGGGATGCAGCGCCGGAGGCAGGAGCGAGAGCATCGCATCGTCGTCGAGCTCGTACATGACGGTCAGAATCTGGGCCTTCGGGAACTCCCAGCGGTCGACATGGAGGTCGGCGATGGCGGGCGCGGATTCGGCGAGGGTGGCAAGGTTACGGCTACCAACGAGTGGCATCAGGCGCCACCCGCCGCACTCACGCTGGCCGGTTCGGGCTTCGCGGCGAACTTGGGCATCACTTCCTTCGCGAACAACCGCATGCTGTCGAGCACTTCCTGCTGCGGCACCGTCTCGATCGCGTTCAAAAGGAAGTTGATGCGGTCCACGCCGACGGCTTCCCACTTCTTGATGACGTCGACGATGCGGTCCGGGTTGCCGATGGCGAGGCCCTCCGGGATGGTCCCTTCGGGTCCGCTGGTTGCCTCGCGGCGGAGCGCGGGGAGCAGGCCAAGGTTCGGGTAGGAACGCGTGGGATACGCCTGGCGGGCGGCGAGGAGCTGCTCGGCCAGGTAGTTGAACGTGCCCGCGAGACGCTGACCCGTGCGGCCGCCGTACTCGTTGTCTTCGTGGCAGAAGAGGAAGTTGACGGTGTTGACCTGCTCGTTTACGAACTCGCCCACCGGGTCGCAGTACTTGATGCGGCGGCGATACTCGGCGATCTTCTTTTCCTGCTCCTGGAAGCCGCCGAAGGTGAGGCCAAGGCTACCCATGCCGCGATCGGCAGCGTCAAGTTCGGTGCCGGGACTGGTCACGGCGACCCACATGGGCGGGTGGGGCTTCTGGTAGGGCTTGGGCAGGACGGCCCGCTTGGGCATGCTGAACGCCCGGCCTTCGTAGCCAAAGCGCTCCTGCGTCCACATCTTGGGGATGATGCGCGTCCACTCATCCCAGGTCTTCTTCGTCTCGTCGGGGTCGGCCCCGAACCCGCCGAGTTCCGTCCATGTGGCCGACCGCCCTGTGCCGAATTCGAGCCGCCCGCCAGAGAGGATGTCCATGGTGGCGGCCACTTCGGCTGCCTTGATGGGGCTGTTGAACTGGGGCACGCAGACAACGATGCCGCGCCCGATGCGAATCTTCTTCGTCACCATCGCGCAGGCGGTGAGGAAGACCTCTGGGGCGGAACAGTGCGAGTACTCCTCGAGGAAGTGGTGCTCGACCGCCCAGACCTGGTCGAATCCCAACTCATCCGCGAGCTTCACCTGCTCGATGCAGTTTTGATAGACCTCGTATTCGGTCGTCGGGCCCCAGGGACGGGGCACGGAGATTTCGTAGAAGATGCCGAACTTCATGTGGCGCACACCTCAAGACAAGTGAGGCGACTCTAGCACATCGCGCGGAGGCTGACGCGCCTCGTGGCATCGCCCCCGACGGAGTCGACGTGGCGTCCCGCACCGGTGCTACGGCGTGGCGGTCGCGGCGGGCGGGGCGGTTTGCGATGGCGGTGGCTGAGTCGCTGGCGGGCGCGTTGGCGTGGCCGTCGCTGGACCCGTCGTGGGCGTCCGTGCGGCCGTGGCCTCCGCCGTGGGCGTGGCGGGGGTGGTTGGCGTTGCCTGGGCGGTTGCGGTGGCCGCCGGACGAGTTGGCTCGCGGCTTGGGGTCGCTGTCGTCGTCGTAGCGGTGGCGGGCGCGGGCGTCGGCGTCTCGTCAGTCCCACCGTTGTCGTCGTCCTGCGAAAGGACAATCGCAGCGGCAACCGCTACGCCCAGGGCGATGAGGCCCGCGCCCACGAGCGCGGCCACTCCGGTTGAGTTCCAGCCGCTGCCTGAGCGGCGGCGGGGGGGCGGAGGCGCGCCGCGGCGGACGCGCGTCGTGTGACGAGACGGCGACGTGGGCGGGCGGCCCGGAGGGGCAACGACGGGTGCGGCGGCAGTCTCCCGCCGCGTCTGCGGAACATTGCGCAACGCCGTCGCGAACGCCGCGGCGGTGGCATAGCGATCCGCGGGCGACGTCGCCAGTGCGCGCGCGAGCACCGCTTCCAACTCCGGCGAAGCGTCCATCGCGAAGGTGCGCAGCGGCGGGGCTGGCGTCCCCAGGCGCTGGCCCGCGAGCGCCGCCGCCGAATTGCCGCTGAACGGCAGCCGTCCCGACACCATCTCGTAGATCGTAAGCGCCAGCGAGTAGATGTCCGAACGCGGGTCCGTGGCCGCCCCCTGGATGACCTCCGGCGCGAGGTAGGCGAAGGTGCCAAGCACGTCGCGCATCTGCTCGGAGGCAAGCGTGCGCGTCACCGCCTCGGCCACGCCGAAGTCGGCGATCTTGGCGGTCCCCTCCTCGTTGACGAGGATGTTTTCGGGCTTCACGTCGCAGTGGATGACGTTCTGCTGGTGCGCGTAGTGGAGCGCGGTCGCGACCTGGGCGCCGTAGCGAATTGCCTCCCCTTCCGTGAGGCGGGACTGCGTTTGCAGGAGCTGTCGCACGGAGTAGCCGTGGACGTACTCCATCACGAGGAAGTGGTGGCCTTTGTGAACGCCGTAGTCGTAGACGCCAACGATGTTCGCGTGTTGCAGTTTTGCGACGATGCGCGCCTCCTGCACCAGCGTATCGACGAGGTCGTCTTCCCTGTTGGCCAGCGAATCCCGCAGGATCTTTACGGCAACCCAGCGTCCGAGGCGGTTATCCTCGGCCAGCCACACCTCGGACATGCCGCCCGTACCGAGCAGTCGCTCGAGGCGGTAACGTTCGTCAATAACATCGGAGGGATTCACCGCGCGATGACACTCCAGATGACCGCCGGCCTTCGCTCCGGGGAGCGCAACACCGAACTGCTGTTGCTTGCCGCCAGCGCGGCGTTCATCGTCGTCGCCGAGCGGGCACTCGAAGGCGCGAAGGTGACGGCGCCGGACGGGTTCCGTGGGATCCTAACTCAATTCATCGTAGTGATGATCCTGGGGCACATCGCGTTGCGAGCGATCGCGCCTGGTGCGAGCCGCATTCCCTATGCGGTGGCGATGCTGCTCACGGCCCTCGGGCTGGCGTTCGTGGCCCGCCTTTCGCCCGAGACGGCACAAGACCAGGCGCTGTGGGTGATGCTCGGGGTGGCGGCGATGGTGGCGGGGACGCTCCTCGGACAGCGCTACCGGATGCTCCGCTCGTACCGCTACACGGCGGCCCTGGTCGCCGTTGGTCTGCTCTTCGCGACCGGCATTTTCGGTACCACCATCAACGGCGCGCGCCTCTGGATCACCATCGCTGGAATGACCATCCAGACTACCGAGTTGATCAAGGTCTTCATGCTCCTCTTCCTCGCGGGCTATCTCGCGGACTCCGCAGGCGTGCTCTCCGCGCCGCGGCTAACGTTCGGGGGCCGCAGCTATTCATCGCTGCCGTACCTGATCCCGCTCGCGCTGACGCTGCTGGTCGCGATCCTGGCGCTCGGCCTGCTCAAGGACCTTGGCACAATCGCCCTATTGCTCTTTGTGACGATCGGCACGCTTTACGTCGCGACAGGGCGGCTGCGCTTTGTGCTGGGCGGCATCGCGCTGCTGGCTTTCACCGGCCTCCTCGGCTACCAGATGTTCGACCATGTGGAGACGCGCATCGATGTCTGGCTCAACCCGTTCGAAGACCCCGAAGGCTCGGGATACCAGACGGCGCAGGCGCTCTACGCCATCCAGGCAGGTGGAGTAACGGGTGAGGGCCTTGGCCGCGGAACGCCCGATGTGATCCCGGCCGCACCCACGGATTACATCTTCAGCGCCATCGGCGAGGAGCTCGGGCTTTCAGGGGCGCTAGGCGTCGTCATGCTCTTTGTGCTCCTGCTCTTCGCGGGCCTGCGCATCGCCGTGCGCGCCCCGGACGACTATGGGCGGCTGCTGGCGTTCTCAATTGCACTGCTCATCGGTGTGCAGGCGTTCGTGATCATCGCCGGGAACCTCGGCCTCATCCCCACGACGGGTATCACGCTGCCGTTCGTGAGCTACGGTGGTTCGAGTATCCTCGTGAACTTCGTCCTCGTGGGCCTGCTACTGGGGATTTCGGATGTGAGTTCGCGGGAGTAGCCCTCACCCCCCGGCCCCCTCTCCACTGCGGTGGAGAGGGGGAGGTCATGCTTGATGTGGCGCCATTTTACAAGCAGCGGAGCTGGTCGACGCGCGAGGGCCATGTTCGGCGCGGGACGGACGATCGCGGGGGACTGTTTACTCGAGTCTCAGCGGTGGAAGCGGAGCACGACCGAGCCCAGTGCGAGCTGCGAACCATCCGTGAGGGCGGCGCCGCGTTCGTCGACGTGGTCACCGTTGACGAACGTGCCGTTTGTGCTACCGAGGTCTGTGACGCGCCAGCCGTCGCGTGTCCGCACGACCGACGCGTGGCGGCCGGAGACCGACGCGTCGGCGAGGACGATACCGTTCGACTGGTCGCGGCCGAGGGTCATGTCGCCCGCAAGGCCGAATTCGTCGCCGGGCTTCAGGCCCGTGCGCGCGGGCACGAGCACGACGAGCCGCGCGCCAGACGGGCGGGGCGCTGGACGGTTCGATGAACGTCCGGGCGCGGCCGCTCGCACGCTCACCCCGGAGCGCATCATGAAGGCCACGCCCAGCACAAAAAGGAAGATAATCGCGATCATCGCCAGGCGGAGCAGGAGCAGCTCGCTGTCGTCGTTCACCCCGACGCCTCCAGTCGCAGCTCGAAATCGCCCAGCTTGAGCGCGCTGCCCGGCCGCAGGCGGGCGGACTCGACCCGCTCACCGTCCACCACGACCCCATTGCGGCTGCCGAGGTCTCGGACCACGAAGCCGTCGGCGGCGCGCGTAATTTCCGCATGCTGACGAGAGACAGCGAGGCTTGGCAACACGAGGTCATTCCCAGGCCCGCGGCCGATGGTGAACGGCGTATGCGTCACTGGTACGCGTGTACCGTCCGGGAAGAGCAGGGTCACGTCCCTATGGCGCGTCAGACGGCGGGTGGCGCCGGGCGGGGGGGCTGCGTCGCGGTGGCGTGTATCGGCAAAAGTCACGGTAACGGCGGGGATCCCCGCCGCCACGCTGTCCCGCGACTCGAAGCCGATGATACGTTCGTCCCCACGCCGCAAACCCGCGGCGCGCTCTTCGGCGTCCAGCATCGCCTCGATCTCCTCGCGCAAACGCGGGATCGAGCCTTCGTACTGGCGGTAGTCCGAAGGGTGGAAGGCGACTGTAATCATGTTAGGGGCAAAGCCATCCCCGGCCACAGCCATCGCTTCCGTGCGCACGCGCTCAAGTATCTCAAGCGGGTGCAGGGCGCCGCTGAAGCGTCGCGCGGCCTGCTCCAGGAAACGTTCGA
>JBKKBS010000092.1:0-2607 GCA_046713815.1 Tepidiformaceae bacterium | reverse complement strand
CACGTAGAGCGAAGCCTTCGGCAGATCGACCTCCAGGCCCATCCTGCGGAGCGTGGCGACCATCCGATCGCGACGATGCTGATAGATCCGGTTGTGCTCGTCGATGCAGTCCTGGGGCCCATAGACGGCCTCGATCGCCATGCGCTGCACCGCCTGGGGGATGCCGCTGTCGATGTTCGATTTCACCCGCATGAGGGCGTCCACCATCTGCGCGTTGCCGACGATCATCCCGATCCGCCAGCCGGTCATGTTGTAGATCTTCGACCAGGAGTTGAACTCCACGGCCACGTCACGCGCGCCCGGCACCTGGAAGATGGAGATGGGCTTGTAGCCGTCGTAGGCGACATCGCAGTAGGGGTTGTCGTGGAGGATGGCAACGTCGTACTTCTTCGCCCAGGCGACGGCCCGCTCGAAGAAGTCGAACTCGGCGACGGCGCCGGTGGGGTTGTTCGGGTAGTTCAGCCAGATGACCTTCGCCTTCCGGGCGACATCGGCGGGGATAGCATCGAAGTTCGGCTTCCAGCCGCCCTCCCGCGTGCACTTCACCTTGTACGACGTGCCGCCCGCGAACATCGTGCCGGTCTCGTACACGGGGTACCCCGGGTCGGGGAGGATGGCGACATCGCCTGGATCGATGAAGCAGAGGGCGATGTGGGCGATGCCCTCTTTCGAACCGATGAGGGGGAGCGTTTCCGTCTGCGGGTCGAACTTCGTCTCGAAGCGGCGGTCGTACCAGTCGGCGATCGCCTGTCGCAGCTCGGGCAGGCCCTCCGACTCGGGATAGCGGTGGTTCACGGGCTCTTCGGCGGCCTTGTGGAGCGCGTCGAGGATGTTGCGAGGCGTGGGCAGGTCGGGGTCGCCGATGCCGAACGTGACAATGTCGTGGCCTTGGGCGCGGCGGGCGGCGATCTTCTTGGAGATCTCGGCAAAGAGGTACGGGGGGAGCGCCTCGACGCGCTTCGCGAGCTGCATATGCGTGATCCTGGAGCGGGATTGTGCCAGCGATTCTACCAATCGCGCGACTCAGGCGCTCCTCCACTCCGGTATACTGTCTGCATGACCACGAAGCTGCTAATGACCGAGCCCGAGTATCTGGATACGCTCGCCAATTCGAACCGCTTCGAGTTCTGCAACGGGGTCGTGACCGAGAAGCGGGGCGAATTCATGACGAAACGGAAACATGTCGCGACGGCCGAGGAAATCTCCGCCGCCCTCCGAGCGTACAAATTGGCTCATGGCGGCTTCGCCGGCCAGACACCCACCACGAACCTGAGCGAGGCTCCAGAGCGCGTCTACCGGATGCCCGACCACGCTTACTGGGGTCCTGAGCGGCCCGTCGGCGATGCCGTTTTCCAACCGCCGACGCTTGCCATTGAACTTGTGTCGGAGGATCAGAGCGTCCCTGACCTGCGGAAGAAATGTCGCTTTTACCGCGAACGCGGCATCCCGGTGGTGTGGCTGATCGATCCGCGGCGGGAGACGGTGGAGGTGTTCGAAGGCGACCGCGACGGCGAGCTGGTCTCCCACGACGGCGTTCTGGAGTCCCCGAGCTTGCCGGGATTTCGTCTGGATCTCACTGATTTTTGGGCCGCCATCCGGTAGGCTCTCGTCCGTCAGCCGAGAGTGACCTCGTCCCCCACTGCTACCTTCCCGGTAACGGCCACGGATGCGTACACACCGACATACGCGTCATTCATCTCGCCGGCCTTCTTCAGGACGGCTGGCGTGGACGCCCCGGTCTCGGGATCGAGCGTAGTCATCACGCAGCGCAGGTCCTGTTGCGTGAGGGCGAGGCGCAGGTCGCCAATGTGGAGCGTCTGCCCCACCCACTTCTTCTCCCCGAATGGTTCGATGTCCGCATCGAGGACGAGGTTCATGCGCCAGCGGCGGTGGTCCGGCGGGACGCCGCTCGCCTCGGCCACGGCCCTGAGCGTGGCCATCGTCACGACAGAGATGTAAGCAACGTCCTGGATACCACGATAGTCCGAGTGCAGCCGCAGCTTGCGCCCGGAGCGGCGCTCCACGTCTTCAAGCAGATCCTTGCTCGCGATCGGGAACCGCTCGTCATCTGGAGTGCGCACCATGAGCGCGGGCTTCTCGCCGGTCCCGTCCCACTCCGGCTGGTAGCGCATCAGGTCCGGGCACTCGCGTCCCGTGAGGAAGGGAAAGAGGTTGTACACGCCCTCCTGGACGAACGAGTACGAGCGGTCGCCAACGATGCCTTGGAAGCCGATGTTGGTCGCGTCGAGCGTTTCGCCGCGCATCGACTTCACGGGGTAGCGGGCGATGTGTTGGACCGTGCCGATGTGAGTCATGAGACCAATGCCGCATTCTTTTCCTCGATGAGCGCGTCGAGTTCGACCTTCAGACGGTCGAGGACCGTGTCGTAGGGGAAGGCGCCGATCTCTCGCTCGCCCTTCTTCAGGTTCACAAACGTTGGCGCGCACCAGAGGCCGAGGTCGGCGTCGTCGGTCTCGCCAGGGCCGTTCACGCGGCAGCCCATGATCGCGATCGTGATGTCGTAGGCCTTGGCGTACTGGGCCATCGCCTTCACGTCGAAGGCGAGGTCCACGAAGGCCTCGTTCTCGACGCGGCTGCAGCTTGGGC
>JBKKBS010000091.1:0-3477 GCA_046713815.1 Tepidiformaceae bacterium | reverse complement strand
CGCAGCGGGTCGCCGGCGGGTGGCTCGAGCTTGATCACGTCCGCGTCGAGGCCGGAGAGGAGCTTGCCGCAGTAGGACGGGCCCACGCCCGTCCCCAGCTCCAACACCCGCATACCCGTCAGCGCACCCATAGGTTCTGGATTCTACGCATGCCCGCGCATCCGCTCACGTTGCGAGTTGACAACGGGCGCGCACCGATTGAGTGTTCACGGGCTATGGCTTCCTCCGTCGTAAGCAGCGCAGCCCTTGCCGAGCGGCTGATTCACCGCGCCGCGGCCGATGGCGAGTTTCGCCTGTGTGCGCGGTATTGGAGTGGGAGCCTCGCCATCGACATCGGCGATGAGACGCTCGCGTTCCTATTGGACAACGGACGAATCGCCGTGGCCCATCGGGGCGCGGCCTCGGGACCAGGTCACATCGGGCTGGCGGCGCCTCGGGATGCCTGGGAGAAGATACTTGATCCGGTGCCGCCGCCATTTTTCAACGACATCATGCCCGCTCGTACGTTCGGACTTGTGCTCACGGGCGAGGACGAGACGGTCTGGCAGTACTACGCGGCCGTGCGCCGGTTGATCGACCTGCTGCGCGAGGAGTGGAACAGCAATGGCCCGCATTGACGCCGTCACCGGCCGGTACGTGCACCTGGACTTCGATGGCCTCGACCACCGCGTCTATTTTGAAGAGGCAGGCAGCGGCATACCGCTGCTTCTGCAGCACACCGCCGGTGCGCACGGCTCCCAGTGGCGGCATCTGATGGAGGATCCGCGCGTTACGGATCACTTCCGCCTGATCGCGTACGACCTGCCCTATCACGGAAAGTCGCTGCCGCCAGACGGGAAGCAGTGGTGGGCGGAGGAGTACCGGCTCACGCGCGACTTCCTCATGTCCGTGCCGGTTGCGCTTGCGAACGCGCTCGAACTCGATCGGCCGCTTTTCATGGGGTGCTCGATCGGCGGGCTTCTGGCGCTTGACCTGGCGCGTTACCACCCGGACGCATTCCGCGCGGTCATTGGCCTGGAGCCCGCGCTTAAGATCGAGGGGACCCTGGAGTCGCTGCGCGGCTTCTGGCACCCGCGCGTGAGCAACGAGTACAAAGCCACCGTGATGTACGGGCTGATGTCGCCAACCTCGCCCGAGGAGCGGCGGCGCGAGACCGTGTTCGTCTACAGCCAGGGGTGGCCCCAGGCGTTCCTCGGCGACCTTTATTTCTACGTCGAAGACCACGATCTGCGCGAAGAAGCGGCGGCGATCGACACGTCACGCTGCCCGGTGTACATGCTCTCTGGGGAGTACGACTACTCCGCGACGCCCGCTCACGGCCAGGCCGCGCAAGCGGCGATCCAGGGCTCGACCTACGGTTTGATGAAGAACGTGGGACACTTCCCGATGTCCGAGAATCCGGAGGAGTTTGCGAACTACCTGCTACCAGTGCTCGAACAGATCAGGTCCTGCGCCTGAGCCATCCAACCGGAGGAGAAATGGGTTACATAACCGAGGAGCGCGCCCTGATCCAACAAACCGCGCGCGAGTTCTCCATGAAGGAGGTGCTGCCCGTCGCCAACGAGCTGGACAAGGTCAAAGGCGACATCCCCATGTCGCTGCGGGACAAGATGGGCCAGCTCGGCTACTTCGGCATCCGCATCCCGGAGAAGTACGGCGGCCTCGAGATGGGGGCGTTTGAGTACATCATCATCGCCGAGGAGCTGGCGCGCGGTTGGATGAGCGTTGCGAGCATCATCGCGCGCGGCAACGGCCTCGGCGGCTTCAACGAAGAGCAGCGCCAGAAGTACCTCCCCCGCATGGCGCGGGGCGAGTTCCTCGGCGCGGTCGCGCTCTCGGAACCGGAAGCTGGCTCCGACCTCGCGAACGTGAGCTGCCGCGCGCGCAAGGACGGCGACGAGTGGGTGATCAACGGCACCAAGATGTGGTGCACCTTCGCGGATGGCGCCGACTTCATCACGGTGCTCTGCCGCATCGGCGACGTTGAGGAAGGCCGGCGGCACGGCAACACCTCGATGTTCTTCTTCGAAAAGGAGCGCGGCAGTCTTCCGGCAGGCATCACCGGCTTTCCCATCAACAAGATCGGTTACCACGGCTGGAAGACATGGGAGCTCCACTTTGACGACTTCCGCGTGGCCGCGGAGGGGCGCCTGGGCGAGGAGCGCGGCGACGACGCGGGCTTCAAGTCCGCCATGGGCTTCCTTGACACGGCCCGCGCGCACACGGCTGCGCGTTCCATCGGCCTGGCCCGTGGCGGGCTCGAGGACGCGACTGCATACGCGAAACAGCGCGTGCAATTCGGCAAGCCGATCGCCGCCTTCCAGGCGATCCGCTTCAAGCTCGCGGAGATGGCAGCAGAAATTGAGGCGGCGCGGCAGCTCAACTACTACGTGTGCGACCAGATCGACTCCGGCAAGCGGGCGGACAAGGAAGCGTCCATGGCGAAATGGTTCGCCAGCGAGATGTCGGAGCGAGTCACCAGCCAGGCGCTCCAGATCCACGGCGGCGTGGGCTACACGACCGACCTCCCGATCGAACGCTACTGGCGGGATGCCCGTCTCACGAAGATCTTCGAGGGCACGAGCGAAATCCAGCTCCGCATCATCTCTGACCGCATCATCGGCGAGAGGTGGTAGCGTGGCCGACTTTGACCCCTCCAGCTTCCCGCTCGTAAAACGCGGGAACCAGTACCAGGACTTCTCCGTGGGCCAGGTGTGGAAGCACCACTGGGGTCGTACGCTCACCGAGGGCGACGCGTTAATGTTTACGTCCGCCACCTGCAACTGGAACCCGATGTACATCAACGCCGGGTTCGCCCGCGCGCACGGGCACCCAACCACGGTGGTGAATCCAATGCTCGTGTTGTGCACGGCGGTGGGCATGTCAGTGGAGGACCTGAGCGAGGGCGGCGGACCGTTCCTCGGGGTCGACGACTGCCGCTTCCTGGCGCCCGTCTACCCGGGCGACACGATCGCTGCGGAGTCAGTCGTCCTGGACAGGCGGGAGTCGGCGTCGCGGCCAGACACGGGGATCGTGACCTGGGAGACCTCCGTGCGGAACCAAAGCGGAGAATTGGTGCTCCAGTATCGGCGCACGAACCTCGTCGCGAAGCGGAGGGAAACATGAGCGGCCCACTTTCGACGCTAACGGGCGACGGCAACTGGTTCGAGGACTTCCCCGTTGGCCGCAAGCTGCGACACGCCCGTGGAGCGACGATCGACGAGGTCGAGAACAACTATTTGAGCAAGATGGTCGCAAACACGGCCCAGGGCCACTGGAACGAGCACGCGCTTTCCGGTGCGACATCGTTGTTGGGCACCGGGCGCATCGTCTTCGGACTGATTACGGGCTCGATGGTCGTCGGTCTCGCCAGCCAGGACACATCCGAGAACGCGATCGCCGAGGTGCGGCTCGACAAACTGCGCTTCGTCAGCCCGGTGCATCACGGCGACACGATCTACGCGTACACGGAGGTGA
>JBKKBS010000090.1:0-2606 GCA_046713815.1 Tepidiformaceae bacterium | reverse complement strand
CCTAACGGCGGCGCGCGCGTGCTGCCCGGGCTGTACCAAGTGCGCCTGACCGCGGGGGGCCTAACGCGCACGCAGCCACTGGAGGTCCGGGCCGATCCGCGCCTCAACGTGCCAGCGGCGCAAGTGGCCGGGCGTGATTCGGTGGCCAGGCTGCTGGTGACGCGCATCGGGGAAATTCACGACGCGGTCGTGCGGACACGCGATCTCAGGACGCAGGTACAGGGCTTTGTCACGCGCACCAAGGATCTGGACACTGCCAGCGCAAAGGCAATCAGCGCGTCGGGTGGGGCGATCGTGAAGAAGCTGGACAGCCTCGACCCGCGCCTGACGACCAAGGCGCAGAACGGACAGGACATCATCAACTACGCCAACGGCATCAACGGACAGTACGGATTCCTGCTCGGACAGGTCGAAGGGAATCCCGTACTCACCGAGCCGGTGAAGGCGCGCCTGGCGGAACTGGAGCGCCTGTGGGGAGCGTTACGCGCGGAAGTCGAGGCGGTGGAGACGACCGACATCGACGCCTTCAACAAGCTGCTGCAGAATGCCAACGTGGAACGCGTGATCACGAAGAAGAAACCGGGAACAATTTCATGACCGGCACACGTACCGCCATGCTCGCCCTGGGCATGGCGACAATGCTCGTAGCGCCGTCCGCCCGGGCGCAGGACTCGGTTTTGGCGCCGCCGCCGCCAGCGGACAGTGCGCTGCTGCGAGGCGCTTACACCGATGAGCAGGCGAAGCGTGGACAGGGAACGTTCAGCAGCCGGTGCACCGCCTGCCACGCGGCCAGCACCCACACCGGGACAGCGTTTGTTCGCCTGTGGGTGGAGCGCACGGCGTTCGATCTCTTTGATCTCATTCGCACCAGGATGCCTGACGACAGTCCAGGGAGCCTGACCGCGCGCGAGTATATCGACATCGTTGCCTATCTCTTCTCGTTGAACGGCTATCCCGCGGGGACGCGTCAGCTCGAGCCTGACGACGCGCTGCTCCGACTCCTGCGTATCGACGCGCCGCCAGCCGTGAAGGCGCCACCGGAGTAGGCGTCGACTGTCCGCCCGCTATTCCGCCTCCAGGGCGCGCACCGGACTCACCCTCGTCGCGTGCCGCGCAGGTTCGTAGCAAGCGATCCCGGACGGAGCGTCAGTGGTCAGACTTGCCCGGGGCGCGGTGGTCGGAGCGCTGGAAGGCCATGAACTCGTGGATGGCGGCGCGCGCGGCGGGGTCGTCGCTCGTCATTCGCAGCACCGCGCCGCCGGGGCGATCGCCGACCGCATAACGAATCTGATCGCGGCGCGACCTCATGATGGCGATGCCGGGGACTTCCTGCGCGTGCACGGCCATGGGTGTGGAGAAATCTCCGGCCGCGAAAGCGACGGCGATCCCTCGCAGGTGCTTGCGGATCTGCGTCACGGCCGCGGTGTCGCTGCGCCCAGCGACGTAGGTGATCGATCCGCCGTCAGCGAGCGCGTCGAAGGTGTGCGACGATGTGTACTGATCAACGCCCATCGCCTGGGCGCCTCGCTGTTGTAGTGCCGAGAAGGCCGAGTCACGCATCTTCGCGGAATCCTTTCTCGCGTGCTGTGCATGCTGCGGGTGACCGGCATGTCCAGTGGGTAGGGCCTGCGCCCGGAGGGCGGCGCCGAGCGGAGCGGCGACGGATGGAATGACAAGCACGGCGACTGCGAGCAGTGGGTACCGCATGATCCCTCCGGGGTGGACGAGCGCAGGACCTCTGCACCAACGTTAGGGCACGCTGTGCGTCCGCGCTGGAACCTGGGTTCCATCTTCTCGCGACTCGAATGCCCGCATCCCGATCATTGGGCGAAAAGCCACTTGTGGTAGTGCTACTCCGCGCGCACGCCGTGCTGGGGAGGCTCCCCGAGGCGTCGATCGTACGCCTGGCGTCGACGGCGACGGTTGTTCGCTACGCTGCCCGGGCGGCGCTCTTTCGCGCTGGCGCCAGGGCCGACGCGTTGTTCGCGATCGTCGAGGGGCGAGTGCGCATCTCCGTCACGCAGGACGGACGCACGCGCGTCCTGCATTGGGAAGAAGCAGGAGGACTGCTCGGCGAGGTCCCCTGCTTCGACGGAGGGGCGTACGTCGCGACCGCGACGGCGAAGACAACGGAGGTTGCCATCCGCTTGCCTACGGATGCCGTGGTGCGCGACATCGCCGTCGAGTCGCCACTCGGCGGCGTCTTGCTGACACGAATGGCGGCGCGCGCACGCATGCTCGCCTCGCGCCTGGAGGAAGCGACATCCCAGCCGATCGCTGCACGCCTCGATGGTTACCTGCGCGAGCGCGCCCGGCTCTCGGACGGCAGCCACTTCTCGTTAGGTATGACACAGCAGGCGCTGGCGGAGGAGCTTGGAACCGTGCGTGAGGTACTGGTACGCGAACTCGCGCGCCTCAGGAACCAGGGCGTGCTGGAGGTGCGCGCCGGTGGTCGCTACCGTATGGCGCCGCGGAAGGAGGCCTCAGGCCAGGTACCCAGAGAGTGAGGCGCGGGGATGGTGGGAGCTGGGAGCGGGGAGCGGGTGGGACCGGGGAGACGATGGGAACAATCAGCCGGGAGTTGACTCGGCCCTCAACCCTCGACC
>JBKKBS010000089.1:0-6540 GCA_046713815.1 Tepidiformaceae bacterium | reverse complement strand
CCAGCGCATCCTCGCTGACGCTCGGGCTCGGACTCGGTGCGCCGCCAATCTCCGCGCCTCCGCGCCTCCGCCGGTGGGATCAGTCGCGGATCAGCTTGCTCGTCATGATGCTGCCCATGGGGCCGCTCACCCACCCCGTGAGGAAGGCCGCGAATTTGCCCGCCTCGCCGCCGGCGACGACGAGCGTGATGTTCGTGTCCTCGCGGAATTTCGGCATGAGCGTATCCAGGCCGAGCTTCTCGGCGGCATCGCGTGGGAGACCTTCCGCGCACTCGTCGTCTCGCATTAGCTCCCGTACGGGTTTCATCGTCGCCTCCTGGATCGCGCGCCGCACCTGGGCCTTCGACCAGCCATCGTGGGCGATCGTGTCGACGTGCTCGGGCGGCAGCACCAGCACGATTTCGCCGTAGCCGTACTGCTTCGGGTGACTCACGCCCGCCAGCGCCCGCCCATAGCTCACGCAGAGCGACTTGGCGTCGCGGGAAAGCTGGTCGATGATCGGCGCCGGGGAACAGCCCGCGTATACAGTCACCACGGAATCGCCTTTTGCGAAGCCGCGCTCGACATGCAGCGGATCCCAGTTACTGCGCTCCTCGAACTCGGGGAAGCAGAAGGTGTACTTGCCCGGTTGGCCGAGGGCCGCGCGATCGACCTCCCCCGGCCGGCCGCCGCCCACGTTGCGCACGACGAGTTGCACGGCGCGCCCGATAGTCGCGTTCGCGCGGTTACCCTGCCCGAGCACGTTCATCCTGTAGTTCATCCCGATGCGGTCGCGGATGGGGCCGTTGACGATGATCACGGGCGTGGGGAAATGCGTCGTCGCCAGCACGCCGTGCATGTTGAACTGTTCGTCCGTGATCGCCTCTACTGCCGCGATCACCACGGGCATGTACTCCGGCTTGCAGCCAGCCATGACCGCATTGATGGCGATCTTTTCGACGGTCACGGGCGCGAGGTTCGGCGGCACGACGCCGATCACCTCCTGCGCGTCACGTTTCGTCCCGCGGAGCATCCGCAGCACGCGCTCCGGCGTGGGCGGGATGACTGGCAGACCGTCCGTCAGCCCCTGGTCGAACATGAACTCGAAGGCGTCATCGGACTCGCCGATCTCGATCCGGCGCGCGCGCAAGGGACTGCCCTCGGCCTCCGCCTCGAGGCGTTCCGCGATCCCCGGCTCCACGCTCCTTGACCCGCACCCGGGGCGCCAATCAGGAAACTCGGACCAATCGACGCTTGGCATGGAGGAACCCGTGGCTCCGATGAGCATCTCGTGCAGCGCCTGCCAGTCTGCCTTCGCCCAGCCGACGGACTGCCACAGCTCCTTGCCCGCCGCGTCCGCGAGGAACGCGGTGGGTACGGTGTCGATTTCATACGCGTACGACACCTTGAGCGAGGAATCATCGAGCATCGGCAGCAGAATCGAGAAGCCGTCGACCAGCGCCTCGTTCCCGGCCCGGTCCTGACCGATCAGCCAGACATCGAGTTCGGGCCCGGAGAACGCGCTATCCGTCGCCTGGACCACCGGGATTGCCAGGCGGCAGGTTGGGCAGTCCTCCTTGACGAACACGATTAGCGTGTGCCTGGCCGCTGGGAAGGCGTGGTCGAGGCCGGAGAGGTCGTTGAGCGAGAACGCAGGAAGCATGCCGCCGAGTCTACGCCGGACGCGGCTGCCCGGCGCGAGCACGGCGGCCATTTGTTGCAAACGAATCGCGATTCCGCCCGAACAAGGGGTCTCGGCGTTAAGGGGCCTTTCCGGGGCTGATCAGATGGACTGCGCCCGCCGTATTCCTCCACGACCGTCCAACAGCACGGCCAGCTCGCCCAAGGAATAACCCGCGATGGAGGCCCCATGGTCGCATCGGCCAGCACCCGCTGGCCCAGTCGAAGCATGTTCCGCCCCGCATCCAACTTCCCCCCACAGAAAGGTCATTGCATGAAACCCCTTGCTCGCATTGGCGGCCTTGCCGCCATTGCCGCTGGTATCGGCCTCCTCGGCACCGCGAACTTCGTCGGCGCATCTTCGCACCGCGAAGCGCCGCACATCGGCTCCGACCCGCAGGCCGACGCCACCGACCTCTACGCCTTCCGCAGCCCGGAGCGGCCCGACACCGTTACGTTCGTGGCGAACTACGTCCCCCTCCAGGTGCCGGCCGCCGGCCCCAACTTCTATCCCTTCGGCAACGATGTCCTCTACGAAATTAACATCGACAACAACGGCGATGCGATCGAGGACGTCACTTACCAATTCCGCTTCCGCAGCGAACTGAACCCGGCCAACCCGCTTCGCGGCAATACCTTCCTCTACAACACGGACCAGGTCACCGCCATCGATGACCCGGACCTCAACCAGCGCCAGTTCTACTCCGTCTCGGTCCTCACAGGCGAAGGCAAGAACAACCGCAAGGCGCAGCTCATCGCGGAGAACATCCCTGTTGCTCCCGCCAACGTTGGCCCGAAGTCCTTCCCGGACTACGAGTCCGTCGCCCTCCAGGCCAGGACCAACATCGGCGACGGCATCCGGGTTTTCGCTGGCCCACGCGATGACCCCTTCTTCGTCGACCTCGGCGGCATCTTCGACCTCCTGAACATCCAGGGCGAGGATTACGTTGCCGGGCTCAACGTCGGCAGCATCGTCATCCAGGTGCCAATCGCCCAGCTCACGAAGGACGGGATGGTCGCTGACGACACGATCGAGCCGGTTCTCGGCATTCGCACTACGTCGTATCGCCAGAGCAGCCGCGTGCTTCGCAGCATCGGCGCCCCCGGCGAGACAGGCTCCCCCACCTCCGAGGGCGGCGCCTGGGTCCAGCTCTCACGGCTTGACCTCCCGCTCATCAACGAGGCCGTAATAACGCTCAAGGACAAGGATCGCTTCAATGCATCGAAGCCGAAGCACGACGGCCAATTCCTGAGCTACGTCCAGAACTCGCACCTCGCATTCTTGCTCAACGCCGTGCTCGGCGTGCAAGTACCGCCAGACCCCCGCGACGACCTTGTCGGGGCGCTCTTGCTCGGCATCGACGGCCTGAACCGGCCGGCGAACGTCGTGGCGTCATCGCAGCTCCGCTTGAATGTGTCGGTGCCTGTGTCGCTGACTCCGAGTCGGCTTGGCGTCCTCGGCGGCGACACCCAGGGCTTCCCGAACGGACGCCGGCTGGCCGACGACATTGTCGACATCGAACTCAGCGTGATCGCTGGCGCACTGGTCGATGAACCAGACCCAGAGATGACGGACATGATCGGCGACTTCGTCGATGCCAACGACAAGGCGTTCACCACTACGTTCCCGTACCTCGCCTCACCGCACTCGTACGCGGACTAATCCACCATCGTCGCCCACCCCCACCCCCTCCAACCCCCGCCCGCCCGCAACCGCGACGGGCGGGGGGAAGGATGGGGTGCGACGGCTCCCCCTCCTTCCCCCTCCAATGTCCTGGAGGCCCCGATGCTCCCGACCAATCTCTCTTCCCGGCGCGCGCGCTGGTCGCTCGCCGCAGGCGCATTTGTGCTTGCGGGCGCTCTCCTTGGGCCGGGCTTTGCGCGCAGCTATGGTCCGTGGGCAGACGACGGTGGCGGCGGCTCCTCATCAGCCGCCGCCAGCATCTCCGCGGGCGATCCGTCGGGGACCGCGAAGAGCATCGCCGGCCTTGAACTGAAAGCCAGGGACTCCGACGACCCCGACACGCACCTCGCCCTCGCCAACGCCTATCTCCAACGCATCCGGGAGACCTCCGATCCGTCTCTTTACGCACTCGCCGAACGTTCCCTTGAGCGCGCTCGTGTGCTCGATCCCAACGACCCCGAAATCACGTTCGTGAGGGGCACCCTTTCGCTTGCGCGGCACGACTTCCGGGAAGCGCTAGGATTGGGAGAGTCCGCTATCGCGGCTGATCCCGAGCGCGCCCGCTACCATGGGCTCGTTGCCGACGCCCAGATGGAGCTCGGCATGTACGGCGAAGCCGTGGACTCATTACAGAGAATGGTGGACCTCCGCCCTGACTTCGCCTCGTATTCTCGCATCGCCTATGCGCGGGAACTGCATGGCGACATCGAGGGTGCGATTGAATCGATGGAACAGGCGATCGTTGCGGGCGCTCCGTACCCGGAGAACGTCGCTTGGGCGCACGTCCAGAACGGCAACCTGCGCTTTGCTCTCGGAGACCTCGCGGGCGCCGAAAAAGACTACGCGACGGCGCTTCAAAGTCTGGACGGATACGCCGGGGCGACTGCGGGTCATGGTCGCCTCGCGGCCGCCGACGGCGATTTGGACCGCGCCGCGAAGCTCTACCAGGAGGCGTTCGATCGCCAGCCGCTGGCCGAATACGCCATCGCCCTTGGCGACATCGCGTTGCGCGCGGGCGACAAGTCCGCGGCCGAACGCGCCGACGGCCTCGTGCGCGCCGTGGACCAACTCGCGCGATCGAACGGCGTCGACACCGAACTCGAATATGCCATCTTCCTTGCCGACCGCGGAGATACGGTGGGGGCGGTCACGCGCGCACGTTCCGCGTACGAGGCACGCCCGAACATCCACGCCGCCGACGCCCTCGCCTGGGCCCTCTACCGCTCGGGTGACCACGCGGGTGCCGATAAGTTCTCCCAGGAAGCGCTCCGCCTCGGCTCTCGCGACCCCCTGAAACTCTTTCACGCGGGACTGATCGCCAAGGCCAATGGAAGGGCGGCGGAAGCGCGGGAACACCTTGAGCTGGTCATCAACCTGAACGCCAGGTTCTCCGTCCTCCATGAGGAAGAAGCGATGCGCACGCTCACCGAGTTGCGCGCGTCCGTCCTGGCGCGCTGAGCAGCTCCCCCCGCCAAACTAACCCGGCGCGCTTCCCGAGAATCTGTTCCACGCGCCTCCAGACGAAAACCAAATGTGAAGGCGTACGTACCGAGCGGGACGATGACCACGTCGGGCGCGTGCTCGCGCATGAGCGTCTCGGCTCGCGCAGCCGCCGTGGGACCGAGAACAAAGACCTTCATGTGATCTCGTCCCACGGATGGGGCGCGGGGCTCGCTGGCGAACGTCCGTCGGGCGGGAGACCAATGCCGTGGCCTTCATCGAGCGGCGACCGGGGTCAGACGTGAGCAAGGATCTCGCGCAGGACGTAATCGCCGTGTACCTGGTGACCGCGCGCGTTGAAATGGAATCCGTCGGGCGACATGATCGGCTCGGTCACGCCTGACTCCTGGAGCGCCCGGTCGCCACTGACCCACAGGAAGTGATGCTCACGCGTCGCTCGCTCGATGTCGGCCATGAAACGCAAGCGTCGCTCCCGGAGTTTGCCGCGAAGGAGCGTTGGGCTCTCGGGCGGATAGCCGATGACGACGACTTGCGTCGCCTCGATGCGGGCGAGCGTGTTGAGGACATTGCGGATGGCCGACGTGACCTGCTCCGCGGTTGCGAACGGCGAGGCGCCGATCGCTCGCCTTACCGCGGCCCGCGCAAGGCGATTTGCCCGTTCACGGACGACTCCTTTGCCGCGTGTGCGTGAGTCGAATCCCGTTTCGGCCCGCCTGTAGAGTCCGCTCACTCTGCTGCCCATGAGCTTGCGGACTCGCATCGAGACGAAGGCCACGCTCCAGGCGAAGGAGCCGATGGGCATCAGCACGAGGTCTGGCTCGAACTCGCGGACCCGAGCCTCCACCGCGGAAGAGGCGGTCCGCGAGACCACGAGAAAGTTCATCTCCTGCCAGTCGACCGGTCCCCCTTGCTCCGCGAGCCCATCACGGATGATGTGCGTCCAGAGCCTGCCGCCGCTGAAGAGGCCCGCCGTATCGCTGTTGCCAAGGACGAGGACCTTCATGCCGTGACCCGCGGCGCTTCAACGATCTGACGGGCAACGAACTCTCCGAGAATTTCATGGCCGTACTGGTTCTGGTGGAACCCGTCGGGCGTGGTCGTCGGGACATCGCGGGACATGCCTGCGTACGCAGCGTTTCCGTCGAGGAACGAGAAATGATGGTCGCGCGCGGCGGCGGCGACATCGTCCACATACTGTTGACGATATTCGGCGTTGCGTCCCAGGGAATGGTGCCGTCCGCGCTGGCCGTACGCCACGAGTATGACCTGCGTCTGCTCGACGCGTGCCATTGCCGCAATCACGCGCCGGAAGGCGTCGGTCGTTTCCTGCCGCGTGGCCAGCGGCTGTGTGCCGATGTTGCGGCGGGCGCCAGCGCGCGCCACGCGGTTGGCGCGCTCGCGAAGCATCCCCTGGCCGCGTGTATTGGCGTCGAAGCTGTCCTCGATGCGCTTGTTCCAGCGGCCCGCGCGCTTGCCGAAGCGCCGCTCGACACGCTTCCAGACGAAGCCAATGGACCAGGGATACGTGCCCACGGGCAGGATCACGAGGTCCGGCTCAAACTCGCGCAGGCGCTTCTCCGCGTAGGCGGCGGCCGTCGGCCCAACTACGCTGAAGCTCGTCTCCTTGAGTTCGACTTCGTCTTCAAGGCGCTCCGAAAGGCTGTCTTTCACGATTTGCGTCCACGTCCTGCCTCCGCTGAAGAGCCCGGAGGTGTCGCTGTTGCCGAGGACGAGGA
>JBKKBS010000088.1:0-7682 GCA_046713815.1 Tepidiformaceae bacterium | reverse complement strand
TCGCACATGGATCGCACGGCATCGCACGGGCGATTGCAAGCCTCGACGCTACCACGGTGGTCGGCGGCGGAGAGACGGCGGCGGTCGTTGCTCAACTCGGACTGGCAACCAAATTCACACACGTCTCTACCGGCGGCGGCGCCTCACTGGAAATGCTCGAGGGCCGAGAACTGCCGGGCGTGGCCGCATTGGACGACGCCTGATGCTGTTCGTTTTCCGCGGTATCCGCTTCTTCCAGGTGCTGCTCGCGCTGGTCTGCCTGGCGACAGGCGTCGGGGCTGTGCTGTGCATATTGCTCTTCGCTGATGGCGCGTTCCTTGGGATCATCCCCGCGATCATCTTCGGCCTGGCCTTTCTCTGGACTTTCGCGGCCACGCTGCGCGCGCCCACCTCATTCGTTGCCATCGCCGAGGAACGCACGCGTATCCGCTTCGCGGGGTTCGTCGATACGGTCATCCCCAACAAGGACATCAAATCGGCGAAGAAGGTGCGCTGGCCCATCTGGGGCGGGATCGGCATCCGCACGAACTTCCGCGGCCACGTCGCCCTGAGCAGCGCCTGGGGCGAGGCCGTGGAATTGGAGCTACGGAGCCCGATCCGCATCTGGGTCGTCCCGAAGCTCTGGAAGGTGAAGGCCACGCGCCTGACGGTCACGCTGCGCAATTCGCACAAGGTGGCCGAGCACTTCGGCGGCGCGAAAGCCGGGCCGCCACCTCCGCAATCGCCACCGGGCCGACCCGCCCGTAAGATGAAAAGCCGTGGATCTCGCACTCGCTAAGCGGCTCGCCCGGCCCAACACCACCAAGATTATCCTTTGCGTGCTCGACGGCCTGGGCGGCCTTCCTCGCCAGGAAACCATGCGCGGCGAGCTTGAGCAGGCGCGTTCCCCAAACCTCGACCGCCTCGTCCAGCGCTCCGAGGTCGGTCTTACGGTGCCCGTCGGGCCAGGCATCACGCCCGGTTCCGGTCCGGGACACCTCGCCCTCTTCGGCTACGACCCGTACGCCTTCGACATCGGCCGCGGAGTGCTTGAAGCGGTCGGCATAGATTTCCCGCTTGAGCCCACCGACATCGCCGCGCGGGGCAACTTCTGCACCCTCGACCTCGATCGCAACATCACCGACCGTCGTGCCGGCCGTCTTGCAACCGAGGAGTCGGCGCAAATCGTGGAACGGCTGCGATCCATCAAACTCCCTGGCGTCGAGGTCATCATCGAGCCTGTACGCGAGCACCGCTTTGTACTGGTGCTGCGAGGGGAAGGGCTCGGCGACCTGGTCACGACGACAGACCCTCAGATAACGGGCGTTGCGCCGTTAACCGCCCAGGGAGCCGACGATGCGTCACAAAACACCGCCGCGCTGATAAACGAGTTCGCGATACGCGCGGAGGACCTCCTGCGCTCCGAGACGAACGCCAACGGGCTTACGCTCAGGGGCTTCGCGAAGTATCCCTCCCTTCCCCAGTTCCCCGATGTCTGGGGGCTGCGCGCGGCCGCCCTCGCTGTCTACCCAATGTATCGCGGGTTGGCCAAACTCGCGGGCATGGACCCGCTCGCATGCCCCGGGGGCCTGGATGAGCAACTCGCGGTGGTGAAAGAGCGCTGGGACGACTACGACTACTTTTTCATCCACTACAAGCACACGGACGCCGCGGGCGAGGATGGCGACTTCGAGCGCAAGACGCACGCCGTCGAGGAGTTCGACGCCTGGCTGCCGGGCCTGCTCGACCTCGAACCGGACGTCCTTATGGTGGCGGGCGACCATTCCACCCCGGCGCTGATGGCCGCCCATTCGTGGCACCCGGTGCCGTTCCTCCTCAGCTCGAAGTACTGCCGCATCGGCAACGCAGACAACTTCAACGAACGCGAGCTGCTGAAGGGTAGCCTGGGCGTGTTTCCCGCGGTCGACATCATGCCTCTAGCGATGGCACACGCCATGCGCTTGGAGAAGTACGGAGCCTGAAATGCGACGTCCCTTTATCGCTGGTAACTGGAAGATGAACACGACGCGCGACGAGGCCGCCGCGTTGGCCGCCGCCATCGTGCAGTCGACGCGTGACGCGCCCTGCGACGTCGCCCTCTGCGTCCCCTTCCCGCACCTCCAAATGGTGCACGACACAACACTTGCTACTCACGTCCGCATCGGCGCCCAGGATGTCTACTGGGAAGCGAAGGGAGCGTTCACCGGCGAGGTGAGCGTGGCGATGCTCGAGGACTACTGCCAGTACGTCATCATTGGTCACAGTGAGCGCCGCCAGCTCTTCGGCGAGAGCGATGAGACCGTGAAGCGCAAGCTTGTGGCCGTCCTCGCCTCGAAGCTCGACCCGATCGTGTGTGTGGGCGAATCACACGACGAGCGACGCAGCGACCGGACGATCGCCGTACTCAAGCGCCAGCTTCAGGACGGCCTCCAGGGCGCGGCCGTGAGCGATCGTGTGACCATCGCCTACGAGCCCATCTGGGCGATTGGGACCGGCGAGACCGCCACGCCCCAGCAGGCACAAGACGCCTGCGCCTTCATCCGCGCTTTTTTGGGCGAGATGCTCGGCGATGTCGCCGAGAGCATCCGCATCCAGTACGGCGGCAGCGTAAACGCGGAGAACGCGGCGGAGCTGCTCTCGCAGCCGGACATCGACGGCGCGCTCGTTGGTGGCGCCTCACTCAAGGCAGACCAGTTCGCGGTCATCGTGGCGGCGGCCGGCAAGTGACCTTGCGGCGGCTCGTGGCCATCGTCGGGCCGACCGCCTCCGGTAAGTCGGCCATCGCCCTTGAGCTCGCGCGTCGCCTTGGGGGCGAAATCGTGAACGCGGACAGCCGCCAGGTCTACCGGGGCATGGATATCGGCACGGCCAAACCCACGCCTGGGGAGCGCCGCACCGCAAGACACCACCTCTACGATATTGTCGACCCGCGGGACGGATACAGCCTTGCCCTTTATCGCCAGCAGGCGGCCGCGACATTCGACGCGCTCTGGTCGCGGGGGACGTTCCCCTGGCTCGTCGGCGGCACCGGCCAATACATCTGGGCGATACTGGAGAACTGGAACGTCCCGGACGTGCCACCGGACGAGGATCTCCGTTCGCGACTGGCCGCCGAGGCGTCACTGGCTGGCTGGGAATCCCTGCACGAGCGTCTCGCCACGGTCGATCCGGTGGCGGCTGAGCGCATTGACGGACGCAACGTGCGCCGGGTCATCCGCGCGCTCGAGGTCTTCGAGCATACTGGCACGCCGATTAGCGACTGGCAGACGAAGGGCGACCCAGACTTCGAGCACTTGCTCTTCGGCATCGACGTGCCCCGTGACGTCCTCTATCCGCGCATCGACGGCCGCGTGAACGCCATGTTCGAGGCCGGATTTGTCGATGAGGTCAGGGGACTCCTCGAATCTGGCGTGCCTGCTGGCGCGCCCGCGATGTCCTCGATCGGCTATGGCGAGGTCGTACGGTGGATCGCAGGTGAGCTGACACTCGCCGAGGCCATCGAGCGCACGAAAATCGCCACGCACCGCCTCGCACGCAGCCAATCCCAGTGGTTCCGCCGCGACGACCCGCGCATAACCTGGGTCCAGGATGTGGACGATATTGACCTCCAGGCCAATATCTTCACGGGCGCCTGCACGAATACAATACGCGGCGCGAACCGAACGTAGTCATGGGCGCGACGGGAGCGAGCGCCACAGCCGAGCCCGGACCAGACGCTTTCCCATGACGTGATGGCGGGAACACTGTGGCGGCGGCACCAGCGGCGCTCGGGGCGTCACTTCGGCCCTGGTCTCAACGTGGAATAAAAAGCAATGAATTTTCGCCGCGCCAACGTTCACGTTCGGCGCACGCTGTCGATATTCTTACTGTCATGGTCGACCGCGCCCAACCCGTTCAAGCCGTTCGGCTGATTGCCGCCACAGTATTCTGCGTCGGCGCCCTGGCGTTCACGGCTGCTTTCTACCTGTCTCCGATCGACGACTGGCCGGGGATCCTCCTGATCGTCGGTTTGACAGCGTTGAGCGAATGGTTGAGCGTCCGGCTCTACTTCGATGGGCGAATTTCAGTCGGATTCGTGATCCTCGTCTTCAGCGTGCTCAGCTTCGAGGCTTCGGGTGGCGCCCTCGTGGCAACCACCACCGCGCTCTCCGTTTACTGCTTCTCGGAACGTTCCCGGACAAAGCTGGCATTCAACTTCGGGCAACATAACGCGGCAGCATTCGCGGCCGCGGCCGTCGCCCAGGTCTCCGGGCTCTACGCCGTGACCGACGACGTATTTATCGTGCTCGGCGCCGGGACGCTGGTGGCGCTCGTCCTCTTCACGGTCACCAGCCTGGCCGTGTCGACCATCATGGCGCGCTCGGCCGGCCGAGGGCTGCTGTCAACGTACAACGCGAACTTCTCGTGGTTGTTCCCGCACTACCTTGCGCTCGGATTGGTGGGTGGAGGTATCGCGCTGGCCTACAGCCGCCTGGGCATCGCTGGCGTTATCGTCCTTTCGCTCCCGCTCTTGCTCAGCCGCTACTCGATCAAGCAGGTGCTTGACAAGACCCGCGACAACGTGCTCCGACTCGAGAAATCCAACGAACAGCTCCAGAGTTCGTACATCGAAATCCGCAGCATGTCCGAAGAACTCGAACAGGCATACACGGGCACACTCGAGTCTCTCGTGGCCGCGCTCGACGTGCGCGATCAGGAGACAAAGGGACACTCGTGCCGCGTGGCCACCCACTCACTCGACATCGCCAGGATGCTGGGGATGAAGGACGACCACGAGTTGGCGACCATCTATCGCGGCGCGCTGATGCACGACGTTGGCAAGATCGGCGTGCCCGATGCGATCCTGCTCAAGCCCGGAAAACTCACGGAAGAGGAATGGGAGTTCATGCGCCGGCACTCGGCCATGGGCTATCGCATCCTCGCCCAGGTACCCTATTTGCGGCCCACGGCGAAGATCGTGCTTGCACACCACGAACGCTGGGATGGCGACGGCTATCCCCGCAAGCTGAAGGGCGAGGACATCCCCCTGGGCGCGCGCATCTTCGCGATCTGCGACACCTACGACGCCATAATTTCGGATCGCCCCTATCGCCAGGGTCAGACGCCTGATGCGGCCATGCAAGAGATTCTGCGCTGTGCCGGTTCGCAGTTCGACCCACAGGTTGTCGAGGCATTCGAAGCCGCGTTTCCCCGCTGGCGGGAAGAAAAGCCCGGGTCGAACGTTCGGCCGCTCTATCTCCCGGCGCATATCCGCACGAGCCACGAATCAGGAAGAGCAGCGAGCTAATACCGGACCGCGGCCGAGGCGAAACGTGCGTAGCATATCGGGTTGCCCACGATCACGCCGGATACGAAAAGGCGCGCCATTGGCGCGTCTTTTACGTGATTCTCCCCGTCAGCTTGGACCCGGCCAGCGGTGGGATATGTAGGTGCTGGTCGAGGGGACGGTGATTGGGACGGCGGACCTGCAGCCTGCCTTCCCAGCCTGGGGTACCGTTTACCAGCTGATATTGCGCATCGATGGCTCCCGTGTTCCGGTGGCGCCACAAGTGGCGCCGGGTTCGTCGGGGTGACCACGGTAAACCGCGGCACCTCTCGCTTCATGCCAGCCGAAATTCAACTGACCACTAACTAGTATCCCCGGTGGACGAATGGTGTCAAGTGGGTGACAAAAACAGCCTGGAATTTCATAGCCGTGCCTCAGTCCGGCACGGCCGTTCTAGCGGGCTGCTGCGTCCACGCCGTCGAACTCTTCGCGGCGATGGATGCTTAAGCCGAGCTGCTGGGCCTCGATGAATAACTCCACCACTTCGCGGTCGTCCTCGGCGGGAGGCAGGCCCATCCAGGCGTCAAACACAGGCTGGGCCACGTCGTCGGCGCCCACCTCCAGCTCGTGACGCTGCATGTCCTGGATGTCGTTCTCCAGGTTCGCCACGAGGCGTTCGCGCACGATCGACTCCGTCACGCGCCGCAAGGCGCGCCTCGCGGTTGTGAGGTCGAGCCGTGGGAAGCGGTGGTTCGAGAGCTGTTCGTGGCGTGCCTGGAGCAATTCAAGGTCCCCTGCCGCGGGGGCGTCGTTCTTTACCCACCGCCGGAAGACTTCGCGCGTCACGGAATCGGAGAGCAGCGTGACAGGGAAGCCCGCCACCTCGTTCCGTAGTTCTGGGTGTTTGAAGAGAAGGATAACGAAGTAGTCCTCCTGGCTCAGCGCCTCTCGCGGCGTGAATGCGTCGCGGCTTCGGCGCTGCGTGGGCGCGATCCCCAGGCGCACCGCCTGGAGCACCTCGCGCTCGTCAATGCGCAGCCGCCGGGCCAGGCGCTGGACATAACTCGCCCGTTCGATCGGGTCCGTGACGGTGAGCAGCACTGGCTTCAGGCGCTGGACCAGGCGGCGCGCGTCCAAGGGCGACTCCGACGGCGCATCCGCCAGCCGATCCAGGAGGAAAGCGACGTATGGTATTGCTTCGCTGATCGCCCGCCGCCACCCCTCCGGGTCATCACGGGCGATCTCGTCCGGGTCATAGCCGGGGGTGAGTGGCGCCACGCGAAGGTCGATTTCACTCTTGCTTAACACCTGGGCGCCGCGCGCGCTGCGGGCCATGCTTTCCGGTGAGTCGAGACCCAGGAAGAGACCGCCGGCCCGTTCCGCGGCCGCCAGCCCGGCCGCGTCCGGGTCCATGGCGAGCACGATCCGACGGGCCTGGCGCTTGAGCAGCGCCGCGTGGTGCTCGGTGAGCGACGTGCCCATTGTCGCGACGACGTTCCTGAACCCGGCCTGCCACGGGCCGATCACGTCCATGTAGCCTTCGACCACGACGGCCACGCCTTCTTCGTGGATGGCCTTTGCCGCATGGTCCAGCCCGTAAAGGGTGCGCCCTTTATCGAACAGCTCCGTCTGGGGCGAGTTGAGATACTTCGGTTCTTCCCCGTGGAGGCCCCGGCCACCCATGCCCACAAACACACCGCGCTCGTCCGTGATCGGAATGACCACGCGGCCGCGGAAGCGGTCATATGGCTGGCCACCACTCTCGGGCTCCACCAAAAGCCCTGCCGCTACCATTTCCGCCTCGTCGTAGCCGCGTTGGCCCAGGTAATCACGCAGCACACGCCACTCGTTCGGCGCCCAACCGATACGGAACGTGTCTACGGCGTCGGGCTTGAGCCCGCGCTTCTCATAGATGTATGCGCGCGCCGCCTCTCCCCCGTCTTCGCGGAAACAGCGCTGGTAGAAGTCGACCGCCGCCGATACCACGGCGGCTAGCTTCTCCGCTCGGCCGCGGCGCTGCGATGATTCCGCGGACAACTCAACGCCGGCCTCCTGTGCCAACTGGCGAAGTGCGTCCCGGAAGTCGAGGTTTTCGCGCTTCTGGACGAACGAGAAGATGTCACCACCCTCGCCGCAGCTCCCGAAGCAGCGCCATGTCCCGCGGTCGGGGAAGAGGTAGAACGAGGGGGTCTTTTCGGTGTGGAAGGGGCAGAGCGCGCGAAAGTTGCGCCCGGCCTTCTCCAGTCGCGTGAATCTACCGATGAAGTCGACCGGGTCGAGCTTTGCCTTGATCTCCGCCACCACATCGAGTGCCACCGCTCGATTCTAGAGGTCGACGTGCGACAGGTGCTGTCGCGCCAGACATCTGAACGGCCGACCGAGACTTACGTCACGGCACTTCGATATCGACGGCCGAGAGCTGCTGACCATTCACGAG
>JBKKBS010000087.1:0-6260 GCA_046713815.1 Tepidiformaceae bacterium | reverse complement strand
CCACGCAGGAGGGCGCGCTGGATTGCTCTAGCTTCATGGCAGATGTGATCGCTGGCAGCACGGAGGACCCTGTCCTGATCCTCCATATCGTCTTCGACGGAGGTCCGTCGGTCGTGGGCGCCCTCCGTTGGGCTTCGGCGACTGACGAACAGCGGGGCGGACCCGTAGAATACCGCTGGCCTCTGCTGCCTTACAAAGGTCCCATGTACTTCCAGCCGGTTTCGCTTCGGTAGCCACGCAGAGGCTCACGCGTCCACGATGCGGATGCGCGCGCAGGGCCCTGAGTGTAGTCGTACGAGCAGTCCTAATGACACCTACTGCAATGCAAAGATGTTCTCGACTGACGAGGTTGGATATGTGGGAGGATCTCGCACGACCTTCGCCGAGCTCAACAATCCCTACTATCCGGACTTCTAGCTGAACCAGGAGGGTACCAATGCCGAAGCGACCGTATGTGTTAGTGGGAATGTTCGTTCTGGGGGGACTTCTTGTATTGGGCGGCGTCGCTGCAGCCCCGAATCTCGACCTGCAGGATGGTCCGTTCCAGCCGCCCACTCCGAGCGTGCCCAATCCCACCGATCGCAGCGAAAAGATGAAGGCGGAAGATGCGGCAAGGCCGACTCCGACGGCCGTACCGCCCGTCGCGACGTGCCCAGCCGCCCCGGAGACGTGCGAGTTCGGATTGCTGCTGCTGGACAGCCTGGTCGCTGGCCAGAACTCTCTCCTCGCACTTGCTTCTCCAGTTTCGGTCGACTGTCCCACCAATGGTTCCCGCGTTGCGCTACAGCCCGTATGCGCCATGGGAGGCCTCCAGTCCGGATATTTCACCGGTGCGGTTGGCAAGACATGGGGCTTCTATGACATTCCTCGATTCCTCGCCTTCGTAACCGGGACTATTGCCCCCTCCAGCCATCCTCGCCTGGTCGCCATTGGCTGTCCGTACGCCGATGGGAAGATGGATTGTGGCGCTTTTGTGGCGTACGCCTACTCCGGGGACGCAGGTCAAACTCTGGTCTTGATCACTCTCCGGGACGGGAATGGGGCGCAGCGCGTAATCGGCGCTCGACGGTCGGTCTTTGACGCGCCGGAGGTGAGAGGCGGTCCGGCGCTGTTTGGGCAGCCAGGACTGCCTTACCAGGGGGTCGTCTACTTCCAGCCGCTGTCAATGCCATAGCCCTGCGGCGCATTTCACCCACTCCGAGCTGCGTAACCGGTCAGGCGTCGACGATGCGGATGCGTGAACGTGGCGCTTCACGTTCGCACGTCGGGCAGTGGTAGATGACCTTCACGCCATGGCCGCAATCGCTGTCCACGAGCAGCAGGTCGTGGTCACCGTATTGCTGGCCCCAGGCGGACAGGGCGCCGACGATCATCCCCAGCGCGTGGCCCTTGGCCGTGAGCACGTACTCCGCCCGCGGCGGATATTCGTTGTAGATCTGGCGCTCGACGATGTCCTCGGCTTCCAGTCGCTTCAAGCGGTCCGAAAGCATCGTCGTCGTGACACCCTCCACGGAGCGGCGCAACTCACCAAATTTCGAGTGGCCGCGCAGGAGGTCGCGCACGATCAGCAGGGTCCAGCGGTCGCCCACGACATCGAGGGTCCCGGCAACGGGGCAGCGGATGGCGCGTGGCGTGGTCATAAGATCCCGTGAGTCGTGCCGTCCAACTGAGTTGGATTATGCAAGCGACTGAGAAAATACTACCATACAGGTCACCACAAGGCGCGAAGGACACCCATGCTCGACTCCACCGAACGCACCCTTGCGCGCGCCCTCGCTGGCACGCTGCCAGACCACGCCGCAGCTCTCGCGCTCGCCGATGAGACCGGACTCGCGCCGCTTCTCGCCACGGCCAGCGAATTGCGGGATCGCGCTCATCGCAACGTGATCTCCTACTCGCGCAAGGTGTTCATCCCGCTTACGCAGCTCTGCCGGGACGTCTGCCACTACTGCACGTTCGCGAAGCCGCCACGCCCGGGGCAGCGCGCTTACCTCACGCCTGACGAGGTGCTCGCGATCGCGCGCGCCGGGGCCGCCTCTGGTTGCCACGAGGCGCTGTTTACCCTCGGCGACAAGCCCGAACTGCGCTACAAGGTCGCCCAGCGGGAGCTCGAGCAGATGGGCTATTGCACGACCATCGAATACCTCACGGCGATGGCGAAGCTCGTGCTCGAAGAGACTGGCCTCCTGCCGCACACCAACCCCGGCGTTATGACGCGCGAGGAGATCGCCGCCCTTCGCGCCGTCTCCGTGTCGCAGGGCATCATGCTGGAGAGCACCTCCGACCGGCTCACACAAAAGGGCGGCGTGCACTACGGCTCGCCCGACAAGAAGCCGGCCGTCCGCCTGGAGACGATCCGTATCGCCGGCGAGCTGCAGGTGCCATTTACGTCCGGCATCCTTATCGGCATCGGCGAAACGCGCCGCGAGAGGATCGAGGCGCTGCTCGCCTTGCGCGACCTGCACGACGAGTTCGGGCACATCCAGGAGATCATCGTCCAGAACTTCCGCGCCAAGGCGGACACGCTCATGGCTGGATGGCCAGAACCGGACCTCGATGACCTCCTCTGGACCATCGCCGTCGCGCGCATCGTCTTCGGGCCGGAGATGAATATCCAGGCGCCCCCGAATCTGAGTTACGACGACTACCCGAAACTCGTCACGGCGGGCCTTAACGATTGGGGGGGCGTTTCGCCGGTGACCCCGGACCACGTCAACCCCGAGGCGCCCTGGCCGCACCTGGAACAGCTGCGGCGGAACACCGCGGAGTGCGGGAAAGTGCTCACCGAGCGCCTCGCGATCTATCCCGCCTACGCGCTCGACCCGACACGCTGGTTGGACGAACCGCTGCGCACGCCTACCATCCGTGTCATCGACGCGGATGGGTTCGCCCGCGTGGAGGCGTGGTCCCCGGGGGATGCCGACCACACAATCCCATCGGAGTCGATCCCAACGGCACCCGGCAGCGGCACGCGGACACCAGAAGTCGCGCTCATCCTCGCACGCGCCGAGCAGGGTGAGGAACTCGGCGAGACAGACATGGTGAGGCTCTTCCAGGCGCGCGGGGACGACTATCACGCCGTCTGTGCGGCCGCCGATGCACTGCGCCGCCGCATCAACGCCGAGACCGTGACCTACGTGGTCAACCGCAACATCAACTACACGAACATCTGCTACTTCCGCTGCCAGTTCTGCGCCTTCGCCAAGGGCAAGATGAGTGAGTCGCTGCGCGGCACGCCGTACGACCTCGCCCTCGACGAAGTCGTACGGCGGGTGCGAGAGGCTTGGGATCGCGGGGCTACCGAAGTCTGCATGCAGGGCGGCATCCACCCCGAGTACACCGGCGCCAAGTACCTGGAGATCCTCCGCGCCGTGAAAGAAGCACTGCCGCGCATGCACGTCCACGCCTTCTCGCCGCTGGAAGTAGCCCAGGGCGCGGAGACGCTGGGCATTTCTGTCCCGGAGTTCCTTGCGCAACTCAAGGAGGCGGGCCTCGGCACGTTGCCGGGCACGGCCGCCGAGATCCTGGACGACGAGGTCCGCACCACGCTCTGTCCCGACAAGCTCACCACGGACGAGTGGCTCAGCGTCGTCGAGGATTCGCATCGCGGTGGATTCCGCACCACGTCCACGATCATGTACGGCCACATCGACGGACCGCGAAACTGGGCGCGCCATCTCATCCGCTTGCGCGACCTGCAGAAACGGACTGGCGGGATCACGGAGTTCGTGCCCCTCCCGTTCGTGCACATGGAGGCGCCAATCTACCTCAAGGGGAACGCGCGCCCGGGCCCCACCTTCCGCGAGGCGGTGCTCATGCACGCAGTCGCTCGCCTGGCGTTGCATCCCCACATCACCAACATCCAGGTTTCGTGGGTGAAGATGGGGGCGGAGGGCGCAAAAGCCTGCCTCAATGCGGGCGCGAACGACATGGGCGGCACGCTCATGAACGAGAGCATCTCGCGCGCGGCTGGCGCCGCCTTCGGCCAGGAATTCCCGCCGGACCAGATGGAAAACCTGATCCGTTCCATTGGGCGCAAGCCGGCGCAACGCACAACGCTCTATGGGCTGGCTCCCGAGGACCGGCAGATCGCCTCCTTCCACGCACCCGAATTGGAACCCATTGTCCTCACGCCAGCCAGGAAGTACGAGCGGCGGCCGGTTGAGGTCGGCTGAGTCGTCTTTCCACACGCAAGCGCGAGCAACGAAGCTGGAGCTGGTGGACGACTCGTTGCAATTAGGTGGACAAGCGAACCAGGCGGGTCCCAGTGGGGGAACGTGAGGGTGCCGATTCCGCTCTCCACTGCCGTATCCACAGATGGAGCCCCTTTTGACGTGGGGCACGGGGAGCAGCAGAGGATGCCGAAATCCGCCATCGTTATTGACGACAGCCCAGCGTCTCGGATTCGTACCGAGCGAGTGCTCGGGTCGCTTCGATTACACGTTCTCGCTTCCAGCGCGCACAACCTGAACGCGCCGCGAATCGCAGCCGAGCAAAACCCCGATGTCCTCTTCGTGTCGATCGAAGAGCCGTTCATGCGCGCGTTGCAGACGATCGAGGTGCTGGCCACACACACGCCGGATGTGCCCATCATCGGGTATTCGTCGCATTCCGGGACGACCGTATTTCAGCAGGCCGTGCGCGCCGGGGCGGCCGTCCTGCTGGACGCTCCGTTGCAGGCTGGCCAGGCAGCTCGCGCTCTTGCGCGCATCCTTGGCACCCCCGACCCCAAGCCGCGCTCCGCCACCGGCTCCGTGATCGCCGTGGTGGGCCAGAAAGGCGGCATCGGAAAGACCACAATCGCGACGAACATTGCCGCGGCGCTCGCCGCCGAGGCCATGTCCTCGGTGCTCATCATCGATTTCGACACCACCTTCGGCGACGTGGGCATCTCGCTCGACATCGAGTCGATTATCACGGCGGCGGAGATGGCCACTGACCTGGACGGCTTCGACCGGGATGAGTTCAAGGCGTCGCTCATTCGCCACGACTCGGGCGCTTACGTGCTGCCGGCGCCCGCACGCGTCGGCGAGTGGCTCAGCGTTAGCCCCGAGAAGCTCGCGAAGCTAGTGGAGTTCGCGGCGGGACTGTTCGACTACGTCATTGTGGACACACCCGGCGCCTTTAACGACGCCGTTGCGGCTGCCCTCGAGCTCGCGGATCACGCCTTCATCGTCACGAGCATGGAGATCACGAGCGTGAAAAACACGTCCTTGTTGCTCGAAGTCCTATCCAGCGCAGGCTACCCCGACGACCGCACGCTTGTCATGGTGAACCATACAATTGCCAACCCAGGGGTAACGGTCGTCGATGTCGTGCCGACGCTCAATCGCGAATCCGTCTGGGAAGTACCCTTCGACCCGAACATCCGCAGAGGGACGCAGGCGGGCCGTCCGGTCGTACTACTAGATCCCAAGTCCCTCGGCGGCAAGAGCCTGCGCGCCCTGGCAAACCGGATCGCCACCGAGCCAGGCAACATCGACCGCCGCGCGACCGTACGCGCCCCGAAAAACAAGAGCGACCACGCCATTGGCGGGCGCCTGCGCGAAGCCATGAAACGCATCGCCAGCTAAGGCAATTCACGATTCGGGATTCACGGTTCACAATTCTAGGTTCCCGCGCGCGGATTCTCGATAAGTCCCGCAATGAGACCGCCACGGAGCGTCGCGGTCATACGAATCGTGAATCGCAAATTGTGAATTGTTGGGGGCCGCGGGGAGGTGGAGGAACCTGGTGGGCGGTACTGGACTCGAACCAGTGACCTCGTCGGTGTGAACGACGCGCTCTAACCAACTGAGCTAACCGCCCCGCGGAGTCCACAGTCTACGTCGCATGGGGCCGCGCCGACAACACAAAGGCCCGGATTGCGGTTGTGTCGACGCGGGCGGCGGCGGATAATGGCGTTAAGCCGAAGTGGCGGAATGGCAGACGCGCTACGTTCAGGGCGTAGTGTCCTTATGGGCGTGCGAGTTCAAATCTCGCCTTCGGCACCAATGGTTCCCTGATTCGTGCGCCCGTAGCTCAGTGGATAGAGCGTTAGGTTGCGGACCTAAAGGTCGGAGGTTCGAGTCCTCTCGGGCACGCCACCCTCTTTGAGCACAAAACCCGGCTGCGAAAGCCGGGTTTCTCGTTGTCCGAGGCGGTCATTCGCTAGCCATTCGCTAGCGGTTGGTCCGATCCTCCGCCGGAGCGCCGTCGTGGCGTGCCGATCCGCTCCAGCATCGCGTCCCCGTCAGCGATCAGCTTGAGCAGGTAGTCGC
>JBKKBS010000086.1:0-17593 GCA_046713815.1 Tepidiformaceae bacterium | reverse complement strand
TGCATCTATTGTGCGAACCCGACGACCTCATGCGGCGGGTGAATGAATACGCCCGGCAATTCGCCGCAAGCGTCTCTCCGTCCTCGCTCGCCGAGACGAAGCGGCAGCTATACACGGACCTCCACCGGGACGCCGCATCGGCCGTGCGGGAGTCCGAGGATCTCCTGAACCGCATGACGCGCGAACCCGACTTCCGTGAAGGCGTCGCCGCCTGGTCCGAAAAGCGACCTCCGAACTGGCCGGCACGCTAAGGCCCGTAGTCGTTATCGACTCTCGAACCGTGGTACACGGAGGAGTCATAGCTGCCTCGGACCTGGCACTCGACGCGAGACGGAACGCCGTTCCCCCCGTTTATCGGTGGCATGGGCTGACGGGGGCGGATAGGATGTTACGCACATGTGCACTGGGGCGGGCGACCAACGCCGTTCAGCCGTCAGCATCTAGCACCAAGGACTCACTCATGGAAGACGTTGTCATTGCTTCTGGCGTCCGCACGGCCATCGGCCGCTTTCAGGGATCCCTTGCCGATGTGCCCGCCTCCGACCTCGGGGCGACCGTGATCAAGGAGGCGGCCAGCCGTGCCGGGATCTCCCCGGACGTGGTGGACGGCGTGATCATGGGCATCGTGGGGCAAGTCGCGGAGGATGCGTATCTCTCGCGCCACTCAAGCGTGAAAGCGGGGATGGGCCACGGCGTCCCGGCCATGAACGTGAACCGCATCTGCGGCTCGGGCCTGGAGGCGATCAACACCGCTTCGCGCTATATCCAGAGCGGCGACGGCGACGTGATCGTGGCCGGCGGCGCGGAGAACATGACGCGCATGCCCTTCTACCTGCGCAAGGCGCGAACGGGCTACCGCCTCGGCCATGACCAGATCGAGGACGGCATCATCCACCTGCTCTCGGACCCGTTCTCTGGCAACCACATGGGCATCACGGCGGAGAACCTGGCCGAGCAGTTCGAAGTCACGCGCCTGGCCCAGGACGAGTTCTCCGCGGAGAGCCAGCGCCGCGCGCTCAACGCCATCGAGCAAGGCTACTTCAAGGACCAGATCATCCCGCTCACGATCAAAGTCGGCCGCGAGGAAAAGGTCTTCGACACGGATGAGCATCCCCGCGCCGCCACGGTAGAAGCGCTCGGCAGGCTGAAGCCGGCGTTCAAGGAGGGCGGCATGGTCACGGCGGGCAACGCCAGCGGCATCAACGACGGTGCGGCGGCGGTCGTCGTGATGAGCGCATCGAAGGCGAAGGAACTGGGAATCACGCCGAAGATGCGGATTGTGGCGCGCGCGGAGGCGGGCGTGGACCCGAACATCATGGGCTTCGGGCCGATCCCGGCCGTGCGCAAAGCGCTCGAACGCGCGCAGATGACAATGGATCAGATTGACTGCATCGAGCTGAACGAGGCTTTCGCGAGCGTCTCCTGCACCTGCGCGAGCGAGCTTGCGCTGGACCCTGAGATCACGAATCCGAACGGCGGCGCGATCGCGCTGGGCCACCCGGTGGGCGCAACGGGCACGATCCTCACCGTGAAGCTCATGCACGAACTTGAGCGCACCGGCGGGCGTTTCGGCATCGTCAGCCTCTGTATCGGCGGCGGCCAGGGGATCGCGACGATCTTCGAACGGCTGAATTAGAATCTGCGCACCCGTGCCCAAGGAACGGGTGCGTTGACGAACTGACCCCTGGTCTCGTGGTATCCTCAGCCACCTGCCAACGAGGAGGTGTGCCATGCACGAGCACGCGTTCGAGGACGAGGTGCGATTTTAGTCGCACGAGCAAGCGCCGGCACGGGTTCCCGAGCGAATCTCATGTGAAACGCGGGGAACGAGTGGTTCACGGAAACAAGGAGCTGTTTTGAGAAGCTCGGGCGCAACGACCCGTGCGTCTGCGGGTCCGGGCTGCGCTTTCAAGCGCTGCTGCATGCCCACAGGGCAGTTCGATGGCGAGATGCGCGCACACTACGTCCGGGACCAGAATGTTCGGCTGGCCCGCCACCTACGCCGCTTCGGCGCCGAAACGAAGGACTTCGGGGTCGCGGACGGGTGGGTCTTCTTCGGCTTCGCGGAGCACGTCGATGGCGTAAAGCGACTCCAGGTCGTACTCGCTCATGCGCACGACGAGGGGGATGTCGAGCATCTGCTTGCCCGTGCTCACGGCAAGCACGCCCGGGATACGACGGATATACGATCCGGCCATATCCGCGCCGCAATCGTAAAGGAGGATGCCAAAGCTGCCGGGCGCTAGCTCGGCGGCGAAGTCCGACGCACGGGTGAAGCGCTCGATCAGGCTCGCCAGCGAGCGTGTGCACCGCTCGGCAAAGTCCGCGCCGCGGCGGGCCGCAACAGACTCGAGGTTTTCGATCGTAACGACGACGAGCACGAAGGGCTCGCGCGAGGCTCGCGCACGGGGCATCTCCCGGCGCAGCTGATCCAGCATGTAATTGCGATTGGGAAGGTTCTGAAACTCGTTCAGATAGGTCGCGTTGTCGAGCCGGAGTTGCAGATCGCGGAGGCCGCGGCGGCGCACCGAGCGTGAGGCACGCTGGCTGGCAATCGTGACGGCGAAGAGTATCCCGAGGAGAACGGGTATCGCGAGCGAGGTAGGACTCGGGTCGCGAACGGCGAGCGCAAGGGCTGCAAGCCCGACAAGCGCCCACGGCGCGACGAGCAGGCGGCGCCAACCGAAACCACGACGCGTAACCACCGCGTGGACCTGATCGTTTGCCATCAGCTCGCCATCTTCCAGTCGTGCTTTTGGCGCTGAAGCAGGTCAAGAATCGTCTTTTCGTCGACTGCTGGAGAAAAGTAGTGTCCCTGGCCGGCCGGACAGCCCGCCGCGCGAAGCTGTTCGAGCTGGTAGATGGTCTCGATGCCCTCGGCCGTAACGTCCATTTTTAGTGCGTCGGCCAACTGCACCACAGCCCGGATGATGGGGAACGTCCGTTCATCGAGGCCGAGCGACCCCACGAACGACTGATCGATCTTGATCGTATCCACGGGGAGGCGCTGGAGGTAACTCAGCGAGGAGTACCCGGTGCCGAAGTCGTCGATCGCGAGCTTGACACCAACGTTGCGCAGCTCAGCGAGCGTCTCCATGGGTGTGCTGATCGGGTCCATGAGCACGCTCTCGGTGATTTCGAGGCGCAGGTTTCGAGCGTTCAGGCCCGTCTGCTTGAGCGTGCGGGCCACGTCCGCGACGAGGTTTTCCTGCCGGAACTCGTCGGCGGAGAGATTGACGCTGACCACGAGGTCCGCCGCTGCCGGACCGACGCGCGCGATCAGGCTGCTTGCCTGGGTGCAGGCTTCTTCCAGCACCCATTGCCCGATATTCAGGATCTCGCCCGTTTCTTCCGCGAGAGAGATGAAGTCCTTGGGAGAGAGGACACCCCGATGGGGGTGGTTCCAACGGAGGAGCGCTTCCATGCCCACAACGCTGCCGTCGGCGAGGTTGATCTCAGGCTGATAGTGGAGGAGCAGCTGCCGGCGTTCGATCGCCCGCCGGAGCGCGGAGTCGAGGTCGATGCGGTCGACGGAGTTCTCGTCGTGGTCGGGGTCGTAGAGCGAGTAACGCGCGCGTCCGCGCGCCTTGGCACGGTAGAGGGCGATATCAGCCTTGCGCAGAAGCTCGGTGCTGGTGTCGGCGTTGTCGCTGATGGCGATGCCGATGGAGCAGGTC
Organism: Tepidiformaceae bacterium; assembly: GCA_046713815.1. GTDB lineage: Bacteria > Chloroflexota > Dehalococcoidia > Tepidiformales > Tepidiformaceae > JBBDMZ01. Next base: position 13,916 of record JBKKBS010000086.1, on the reverse strand, counting down.
ACAAACATTTCGCGACCGTGGACGATAAGCGGTCGCTTCAGAGCATCAAGGATGTTGTCGGCCACGGATATGGCTTCGGACTCCGCCGAGCGCCCCTGGACGAGGAGAATGAACTCGTCGCCGGCGAGCCGCGCGAAGAGGCGATTCCCCTGCACCATCGCGGAGAGACGGCGCGCGAAGACCACGAGCAGGCGGTCACCGGCTCCGTGCCCCAGCGTATCGTTCAGGACCTTGAAGCGGTCGATGTCGAAAAAGAGCACGGCCACATGCTCGTCCCGATGACGCGCGTTGGTGAGCGATTGCTGGATGCGTGTCATGAAGAGCGCGCGGTTGGGAAGGCCGGTGAGAGGGTCGTGGAACGCCTTGTGAACGAGCCGCGCCGTGGACTCGCGAAACTTCGCCGTCATTGAGTTAAACGACTCGGAAAGCTGGGCGAATTCACGTATTTGCGCGGAGGGAACCAGTTCGTCGAGCGTGCCCGAGGCGACTTTGTCGATCGATGCCATCGCTGCCTGTAGCGGCTCGCTGAAGCGACGCGTGACCACGCGCGATAGCCGCCAGGCGAGATACCCGCCGAGGGCGATGGCAAGCGGGGCGCAAACCAGGAACGGGATGCCGAGCTGGATCAAGGGAGCGATGGCGACGATGGGTGCGATAGCGACAACGAAAAACGCCGGCGCGGTGATGCCGGCAATCGAGCGCCCCGTAACCCGCCTGACCCAAGCGTGAACCATCAATCGCTCCTCCGAAGGCGGCTGCGATACCACCGGATGGCACCCACCGGGCCACACCGGCAACACCTTCCCGTCACCTAAGGAATACGGCCCCGGAAGCAGACGGCCACAGGCATTACAGGCGATTGTCACTCGATTCCTACCGGCCGCTCGTACCTCGGACGACCATCACGACGGGAGACGCTGGATCGGTAGACAGGTGCGAGCCGCTCACCCTTGCCGTTGCATCTCCTGAACCGGGGGGTTTCTCGGGAGAGATGAGGAAAGGGCCCCCAGGGGGCCCTTTCCTCGCCGGGAATGCCGTTTGGATCAGTCGAACTTGTCCTTGATATCCCCGGCCTTGTCCTTGATGTCGCCCCATGCGCCCTGGCCCTTGCCCTTGGCTTCCTGGGCAGCGCCTTCAGACTGCATTTCTTCGTTGTTGGTGGCATCGCCGATGGTCTGCCGGGCGCGGCCCGCCATCTCGTTACCCTTGCCCTTGAGCTTTTCGTCGTTCATTTGCCGAATCCTTCCTTTCCGCGATTATGCGGCCGTGACGTCTCAGGCAGCGTCGGAGTGATGGCTCTGGCGACCGCGAACCACGAACCCGCCGAACAGCAGCCCCCGAGCAGCGTGACGAGCAATACAACGAAGAGTACTTTCGCCACTAAGAGCCCAGGGCCGCCGAAAAGCAGGATCAGCAGCAACGCGGTCAGCAAACAGTGCCAGCATTGTTAGCCCCCGGCAGCCTGACCGATTTCCCCGCCGCGGCCCGGCGTGAGCCAGACACAGCAGGTTGTCACCACCGTACCGCGCGCGGAATTGCGAAAGGATGACGGCGCGAAACGGTGGCTATCGATGGGGTGCAAGCAGGCTACCCAGGGCGGGGCCGACCGCGCGGACTCGTCGAATATTGACCGCGCTCAGCGGCCGCCCGCGAGGACTGTCGCCTCGTAGATCTCGGTGCGGAAGGGATGGGGCGGTTCCTGAGTGTGGTATTCGGCGACGATGTGGTCGTAGACGGAGGCGACCTGCAGGGCGATGGACCGCCAGCGGAAACGTTCAACGGACTTGCGCGCAGCACGGCCGAAGTTGTCGCGCAGCTCAGGGTTGTTGAGGAGCACTTCAAGCTTTTCCGCGAACGGCTCCGGGCAGCGCCAGGGGATGAGGTAGCCGCTCACACCGTCCTGGACGGTGGAGACGAGGCCGCCGACGCGTGAGGCCACGACGGGCGTCCCGCAGGCCATCGCCTCCACGGCCACGAGGCCGAAACTCTCGTAGTAGCTTGGCACAACGCAAACATCGGCGGCGCTGTAATAGAGCGGGAGCCGGTCGTGCGCGATGGCGCCTTCGAAGCGCACGTTAGCGGCTATCCCGAGCGCTTCTGCCTGGGCCTGGAGTTCGCGGCGCAAGTCATGGGCGCGATCGTCGCCACCAACGACGAGCAGGGTGAAGTCGCGTCGTTCAACCTGGCCCAGTGCGCCCACAAGGATATCGACACCCTTTAGCTTTTCGAGGCGGCCAACCCAAAGAATCACCGGACGAACCGGATCAAGACCGAGTTGCAGGCGAGCCGATTCCTGATCAAGCGGGCGAAAGAGTTCCAGGTCGACACCGCAGGGGATGGTGTGCATGCGCGCGTCGTCAGCGGCGTAATAGCGTTCGAGAAGCAGGCGCTCGTGGTCGCTGGCCGTGACGATGGCGGTTGCACGCCGGACAACGTTGCGCTCGTGGTGGATGCGGAGGGTAGTCTCCGCTTCGCTGATGCGGGCACGGTTCTTGACTTCGCCGAGGGTGTGGAACATGACCGCGTGGGGGAGGTTGAGTTTGCGGGCGAGGAGGCCCCCGGCCCAGCCGCTCTGCCAGTAGTGACTATGGACGACGCCATAGGGCACTGGCTGTGCCGCCGCGAACGCTTCCATCCCGCGCACGAACTCGGGCAGGCAGCCAACAATCGCCTCCTTCTCGATGGGCTCGGCGGGTCCGGCGTCGATGCGCACGAGGCGCAGGTTGCGTTCCAGCTCCTCGACGCGCGGGAGTGCGCCGTCGCGGCGAGTGAAGATATCCACCCCGTAGCCGAGGCGAGCGAGTTCTCGCGAAAGCTCAAGCACGTAAACGTTCATGCCCCCTGTCTCGCGGCCGCCGAGCGGCGCAAGCGGGCTGGTGTGGGCAGAGACCTGGGCGATGCGCATTGCCATGTTGTGTCCGAGGCTCGGCGTTCCGTTACGCCGGAAGCACCATTGTTACGGAAAGTGAGTGGCGAGGCCAATTGTGGCCACTCGCCGGACTCACCGCTGCCGAGACTGGGCGGAGCGAGAATGAGCGGCGGGTAGGATAGAATGCAGCCCGTGCGAGAACTAGTGGACCTGACCAGGATGTTTCGTCCCCGCAGCGTGGCCGTGGCGGGCGCCTCCACCAACGTTGACAGCCCCGGCCAAGATTATGTCCAGTCGCTCAAACAGTTCGGCTTTCCCGGGCCGGTCTATCCCATCAACCCGAAGGCGGATGAGATCGCTGGCTTCAAAGCGTATCCCTCGTTGGCGGCGATCCCAGGAGAAGTGGACCTCGTCATCTCGTGCCTGCCGGCGCACGCCGTGCTCGACCTGATCGCCCAATGCCCGGAGCGGAACGTGCGGTTTCTGCACCTCTTCACGGGACGGTTGAGTGAGACGGGGGATACGAAGGCGTTGGCCCTCGAACAGGAGATCGAACGGCGGGCGAGGGCGGCGAACGTGCGGGTCCTCGGTCCCAACGGGATGGGCCTCTACCACCCGGCCGGCGGGATCTCCTTCCGGCCCGACCTGCCGCGGGCCGAGGGGGGCGTTGCCTTCCTCAGCCAGAGCGGCAACAACGCCGTTGAGGTAGTGATTCGCGGGGCGGCCCGCGGACTCAAATTCGGCAAGCTCGCGAATTACGGCAACGGCATGGACCTTACGCCGGGCGTGCTCCTCGATTACCTGGCGACAGACGCGGAGACAGCGGTGATCGGCGCATACGTCGAGGGCGTACCAGATGGGCGCGGCTTCTTCGACGGCCTGAAGGCCGCCGCCGCCCAGAAAACGGTGATCATCCACAAGGCGGGGCGTACGCCGGCGGGCGCGACGTCGGCGGCATCGCACACCGCGGCACTGGCGGGTTCGACCGAATTGTGGACGGCAGCCCTTCGCCAGGCGGGCGCTATTGAAGCCCGCAGCCAGGAACAGCTGCTCGACCTCATGCTGGGCGCCTCACTGCTTCCACACGCACGCGGGTCGGGACGACGCATTGCGGTGGTAGGCGGGGGTGGCGGCCGCAGCGTGCAGTCGGCGGACGCGTGCGAGGAGAACGGGCTCGAAGTCGTCCCCCTCCCGGGCGTCGTACGTGACCAGGTGCGGGCCAAAGCGGCTCCGTTGGCGGACTGGATTGGAAATCCCGTTGACCAGTCAATCCTCGCCGGGTCGGGGTTGTCTTCCAACGGACTGCTCCAGATGATGCTCGAAAGCGACGCGTACGACCTCGCTATCGCGAACGTCGGCGAGGACTGGTTCTTCGGGCGCCCGGACGCGGGTGAGCGGCTGCGCTACTCGTGCACGCGCCTGGCCGCCATTGCAAACAGCAGCAGCAAGCCGGTGGGGGTGGTGCTCGGCCCAACGGAGAACCAGGTCGCCTGGCAGCGGGAGCTGGTGGACGAAGTACGGACAGCGTTCGTGGAGGCGGGCGTCGCTGTCTATCCGAGCGTGGAACGTGCGGCGTGGGCGCTGGGCCGGCTCGCGGCCGCCCATTAGTCGGCGGCCACCTCCGGGAGCACGGGCAACGACGGGAACCGCTGCTCCGAGCCATCTATGCGGCGGATCTGGGGCCAGAAGACAACGATCGCGAGTACGGCGGCGAGCGTGATCCAGCCGAGCGTGGGCACCACGGCCTCCAGTCCGACGACCTGGCCGACGGCTCCAATTGGGGCCGCATTGAGCATCGCCAGGCCCATCATCAGCGGGAATAGTCCCATGACGCGGCCACGCATCTCCTCGGAAACGACGTGTTGGACGATGGTGGACGAGGTCGTCATGGTCGCGATCATGCAGAAACCGAGGGTGAAGTTAGCGAGCACGGTGAGCGGGATGAAGCGCGAATGCCCGAACAGTATGACCCCGACGGCAAAGAGCAGAGTGACGGCGACGAGTGTGGTACCCCGCTGCGCCAGGTTGTGCCGGAAGACGAAGAGCAGCGATGCGGCGGCCCCTCCCAGCCCCCATGTGAATGCCATCGCCCCGAAACCAGACTTACTCAGGTCCATGACTTCCCGCATCCAGAGCGGCCCCAGGGCCGCGACGCCGGGCATGCCGATCACCTGCATGACAAGCACGAGCAGGATGACGGCGAAAATCGTGCGATCCTGGCGGGTATACGCGAGGCCCTCTCTAATGTTGGCAATCATGCCGACGGCGCGATTCGCTTCGCCACGGCTGCGGAAGCGGAGGGTGGCGATGAGGGGCAAGATGAGCGCCCATGTGGCCAGGCTTCCGGCGTAGACCGCGCCGGCGCTGAAGGCTTCGTTCAGCACGCCGACGAGCGGCGGCGCGAAGAGGAAGCCCACCTGCATCGCGATCATATTCAGGGCGATGGCGCTGGAGAGGTCCGCCCGGCCGACAATCGCGGGGACGCTGGCGGAACGCGTTGGCATATCGATCGCCATGTTGCCGGCGGCGAAGAACGTGAGCACGAACAATGCCACGATCCCGGCGGTGCCAAAGGGGTTGGTCAGCATGAGCAAGGCCACGAAAGCGCTGAGGACGAGGGCGATAGTCTCGCAGACGAGCAGCACCCGCCGGCGCTCGAATCGATCAGCGATCGCCCCGCCCAGGAGGCTGAAGAGCAGCATGGCGGAGCCGCGCGCGCCCGAAAGCAGGGCGACGTAGAGGACCGACCGCCCTGGGTACTCGTCCTGCACCCAGAAGATCTGCGTGAGGAACTGCAGGGGCATGACGAAGCCGACGAGGGACGATCCCAGGAGCAGCACGGTGAAGTCGCGGTGGCGGAGCGAACGGAACGGACCGGTGTAAGCCGCTCGCTGTGCATTCATTGGCCCAGTCTAAACAGTTTGCCTCGTCACCCCTAACCCTCTCTCCACCGGGTGAAGAGAGCGGCTCGCGATGCGTGCCAGCGTGTCAAAAGGGCTTGAAGACGGCGAGCCAGGCCAGGAGGGGAACGCTCAACACGAGAAGCGTGCTGAAGACGATGGGGACGCGGTCGTTGAGGATTTCGCGCAATTCCTGCGTCTCCACGCCCTTTTTGGTGGCGACAAGTGAGGCCAAGCGCGCGCGCCGAAGGCCAAAGCCGAGCAGCGGCAGGCATATGAAGTAGAAAAAGACAAAGAGGATCGCGAGTGCGGCGAGCCAGCCGTCCTCAACGAAGTCGAAGTCGCCGGCGACAGCCCAGAAGAACCCGGTGATGCCGCTGGCCATCGCGCCGGGCAGGAGGATGCGCGTCTCGTTGTTGGCGGCCTCAACGAGGCAGTACATCTGGTACTTCAGGTCCTTCGAGGCCCAGGCCTTGACGATGAGGGGATACGTCGAACCGAGTCCGGCGCCGAGCCAGACGAGCGCCAGGATATGCACGATTCGCCAGCCATCCACAGGGAGCGAGTCTAGGGCGGGCGATGCTTAGGGTCTGTCGAGAGAGGCGAGCACCGCCTGCCAAGTCGGGGCGGGATGGCCGCACGCCGAGGTCGCGAATGAGAAAGCGAACGAACTCCTGGATGGCGACGACGCCGGTGGGGAGGTGAGCGTGAGAAACGTCGATTTCGAACGGGCCGAGGCCGGAGCCGAGATGAAGATGGGGCCAATTGTACGGCCCGCCGTGGAGGTGCCATGCGAGTACTTCGGCGCCGTCGGCCTGCTCGACCAAGTACGAGTAAGCGGTAACTTTCGGGATAAACGCACCTCCAGTCGACACTGTGACGAGCTTCTCATCGATGCGCACGACCAAACGGAGGCGTGCCGCAGTGACACGGAAACGCGGCGTTGTGAGTTCCGTGCCGCCGCGGAGATCGAACCCCATAACGACGACAGCGTTACTCAGACAGGAGACGGCAAGCTGTACCTCACGCTGACGCACCCGAAACGCCCCGCGAGGTGTTCGCTCAACCACCTGGCAGAGTAGCCGGCCTCGAGATCATCGCGAACCAGACGTCAATCACCCGCCGATCCTCGGGACCTTCATCATAGTCGCCCCGATCCCACCGCTGCGTGAACTCGTCGCCACTGATCCCCAGCAGCTCAAGCGCGCGTGCGTCGAAGCGACGCCAGGCCTCTTCGTGCGAGATCTCAACGAACTCAGGCAGCGGGTAATCGTCGATGGCCCTGGGGGCGGGTTTGCCAGAACTCTTGCGGATGGCCATCGCTACATTCTACACGACAGCTTTGCGCAATTCGCCGAGGGCGTGGCTTGCCTCGGCAGCCACGTGAGACATTCCGAGCGTCTCCGCGGCCGTGCGCGCACGTACCAGCAACTCCGTCGCGCGATCACGGTCCGCCTGCGAACGGCTGCGGATTAGCATGCGTGCGAAGTCGAGTTGTGTGGCCGCGAGGAAGGGCCAGGCGCGGATCCGTTCGTTGCCGGCCAGGGCTTCCTCGAAGAGCCGGGCGGCCTCGTCGACCGAACCAGCCGCCTCGGCGAGCAGCGCAAGGTAGCGGCTCGCCGCGCCCAAGGAGTAGACCGAGGCCCCGCCAACGATGAACTGCCCGGCAAGATGCCGGGCACTGGCCAGCATCCTTCGAGCGGATTCGGTGTCACCCACGCGATGGCAGGCAACCGACCAGAAGGCGATCGTGCCCTGCCAGAGGTAGTCGCGGGGGAGCTGATCAAGCCCGTCCGTGAGGAGTTGCTCCCATTCGCGGCGCGCGAGGTCCAGCTCTCCGCGCTCGGCGAGGACGGTGGCAGGATTGCCGGTTACGGGGGAGTAGTGCTCGCGCAACATCTGCGCGAGCTGTTCCATCTCATCCAGGCGGCCTTCCTGCCAGCGCAGGACGAGCATTTGCCCCCAGTGCTGGAAGACCGCCGCGCCGCTCTGTGCTTCGCGGCCGATGGCCATCGCGTCGAGCGATTGCTTCTCCGCCTCCGCGAACTCGCCGTGCAACGTGGCCAACATCGATCGGAGGATGGGGGCGTAATAAAGGAACCATGGCTGCTGGAGCAGGTCCGCATCGCGGGCGTAGCGTTCCACCTCGGCCTCCGCCCGGTCCATCTCGCCACTTTCGATGAGTGCCGTGATGAGCCACTTGCGCCCCTCCAACGCGGATTCGAGATGCCCGGCTTCCTCCGCGAGTTGGACAAACTCCGTCGCGACAGCGAGCCTTGCGGGCAGGTCGTACGGTCCCCAAATAGTGATCCGGCGCGCGTTGAGGGCGGCGAGGAGGGCGCCGCGGTCGCCCGAAGCGCGCGCCACCTGGACGGCAAGCTCACTGACCTCATTCGAGTGCTCGACATCGCCGCCGAAGTATTGGTCGCGGGCGCGGGCGGCGAGGAGCCGGGCGCGGAGCTCGGGCCGTTCCTCGCTAAGGGCTTCGAGCGACTCCGTGATGAGGGACATTGCGACATCCTCAGGGGACCGGCGGGCACCCGTCTGAAGGAACGCTTCCTCGTAGGCGATGGCCGCCTGGGCGATGCTGGCGGCATCGCCGATTGCCCGCGCCGCGGCGGCCGCCTTTTCCAGCGTGGGCAGGGCTTCGCGTGGCTCACCGGCACGGCGCTGAGCATCACCCAGCGCGAGCAGCAGTTCGAACCGGGAGCGCGGATCGACTTCTGCCTCGTGCTCGTCGATCACATGGAGGGCGCGCTCGAAGTGGTCGATTGCTTCTTCCCAGGCGACCTTCCCAAGCGCGCATTCGCCAGCCCTGCGCGAAAAGGTGATGGCCTGCTCAACGCTGCCGGCAACCGCGGCTTCGAAGTAGTGCCGGGCAAGCTCCGCGAAGTGATCCGCGGCGTCCTCCCCGTAAATGACGGCGAGGGCGTCTCCGGCGAGGCGATGGAGGCGCACGCGGCGCGTAGTTGTGAGTTCGCTGTAGAGGGACTGGCGCATGACCGCGTGGCTGAAGCTGTAGCGGCCGACGGCGTCGGCAACTTCGCGGATGACCTGCGCTTCGACGGCTTCGTCTAGGGCGTCAAGCAGTTCGTCGGCGGCGAGGCCGGTGATCGCCATGAGTGGTTCGAACTGAAAGTCGCGCCCGAACACGGAGGCGAACGAGAGCGCGCGATTGCATTCGGCCGAGAGCCGGGAGAGGCGGCGACCGATGACTTCGCGCAAGCCCTCGGGCAGGCCGAACTCCGGCCCGAACCGGAAACTGCCGCGAGCGATGGCGCCAGTTTCCAGGAGATGACGCAGGACTTCTTCCACAAAGAAGGGGTTGCCCTCCGTCTCGGCGTGCATGGCATGCGTGAATTCCGGAGGAACGGCGGCGCCGGTCCAGGCGTTGACGATTGCGCCCACGTTCTCTTCGGCGAGGCCTCGTAGAAGGACGCGCTCGAAGAGCCGTTCGCGGCGGAGGTCCCCAAGAATGTCCGAAAAACGGTGACCGCGGTGAAGGTCGGTGTCGCGGTATGTGCCGAGAATGAGTAACCGCGCGGGCTCGGGACTGCGGACGAGGTGCTTGAGCAGCAACAACGTCGGTCGGTCAGCCCATTGGAGGTCGTCCAGGAGGAGTACGAGAGGCTCGGGCTGGGAGATCGCCGCAAGCGTGACGGCCACCGCTTCGAACAACCGGTAGCGTTCGCCGTCGGAATCGCCAGAGACCGGATCGGGAACGATGCCGAGGCGCTTTTCGATTTCCGGCACGAGCCGGCAGAGCTCAGCCGCGCGCGGGCCAAGCTGGGCGGCGAGGTCTTCCAGAGGACAGGCATTGACGTAGTGCCTGAGGGCCTCCACAAACGGGCGGTATGGAGCAATGGCCTCCTCGTCGCAGCGGCCGTAGAGCACCGTGCTGCCAGTGGTGTGCATATCGAGGGCGAACTCCGTGGCGAGACGGGTCTTGCCTATTCCTGGCTCTCCGGCAATGAAGATGAGTTGTCGTTGGCCCTCGTTCACGTCCTTCCAGGCATCCTGGAGCAGGCGGAGGTCAGCCTCGCGGCCGACGAACATGCTCTTAGGGTTGGCTTCGATCGCCGGGGGCAGAGCGAAGCCGGGCGCTGAGAGCGGCTGCCAGGCGATATCGTAGGCTTGCAGCGGCTCGGTCAGGCCCTTGAGCAGCATCGGTCCCATGGCCAGGAATTGGAATCCTCCCCGGCTGGCGACGAGGCCGCGCACAAGGTCCGAGGCGAGGATCTGGCCGCCGTCCGCTTCGTCGCAGAGGCGCTTGGCGATGACGACGGGTGTGCCGTAGTAGTCTTCCTCGTCGCGGATGGGCTCGCCGGCGTGCAATCCGATGCGCACCTCGAGGGAGGGCATCGCCTGCCCGCCACGCACGGGAGCGACCCAATGGTTGTGGTGTTCGACCGCTTGCTGCATCCCAACGGCGCACCCCGCAGCGTCGAGGGCACTGTTGAACACGACCATCAGGCCATCGCCAAGGCTCTTTACCTCGTGTCCGCCGTTGGCGGCCACGGCTTCGCGGAGCAGGCGAAAATGGGTGCGGCGCAGGCGCTCGGCTGCATCATCACCGATCTGGTCCATGATCTCCGTGGAGCCGACGAGGTCGGTAAACAGGAGGGTGACGGTGCCCGCGCTCGCCATAGACACCTACTTTACGGATCTCTCGTTGCACTCACGAATGGAGCTGGGACTGGCCTTCGCGCTTCGCCTCAGGAAAAGGTGCGGAGAGCCTGTCTATCGAGTATCCGCACCCAGCCCCGGCCGAGTGTGATCCAGCCTTCGCGCTGGAAGAAGTTGAGCTGCTTGTTCACGCTTTCACGGCTCACGGCGAGCATCGAGGCGAGTTCGCCCTGGGTAACCTTGAGGCGTGGTTCGCCACCATTCGCGCGGTCGCCAAGTGCGTTGGAGAGGTTCACCAGTTGCTTGGCAAGCCGATGCGGAAGGTCAAGGAACGCCAGGTCGGCGAGGTTTTCGTCCGCCCGGCGGATGCGCAGGCTGAGGGTCTCGAGCAGGGCGAGCGCAGCCTGGGGGCGCTCGCTCAACCACTCAACGAATCCGTCGCGAGTGACAACGAAGGTCTTCGTGCGTTCCGCGGCGATGGCCGTCGCTGAACGAGGCCGCCCATCGAAGATGGCGAGCTCGCCCACGCAGTCGCCTGGCGGAATGTAGGCGACCGTTGCCTCCTCGCCCGTGGGCGAGACGATCGCGATGCGTACGCGCCCTTCAACAACAACGTGGAGCGAATCGCCTGGCTCGCCTTCATGAAAGAGCACGGCCCCGGAGGCGTAGTTGCGGACGCGCCCGCGCTGAGCGAGCGAGCGCACGTCGTCGCTCCCAAGGCGCGCGAGTAGCGGCACGTCGCGGATAAGTCGTTCAGTGGCGTCGGCTGCGTTCGAAGTGGCCGGCATAGGACCTCTCGGGAGCACACCTTACGCGTTCTGTGAACTAGTTCATAGAAGCCTGATGCCCACGCGCGATGATGCCCCCGACGGCCGCGACTGAACAGAGCGCGGCATTCTCGACGACGCCCCGGCGTTTCCCTCTTCGCCGGGGCGTCGCACTGTCCCGCCACTTCGAGCGCCGGACATCAACGCGGTTGTGTGGCCAGATTCACGAAACGAGTGTGATTGCCATTACGGACACGCCGGAGCCGGAAGAGCATGCTTCCGCCATCGAGTGCAAGGGCCACAGGGGGTGGAGCCAGCACCGATGGAGGGATCCAATGTTCTCGGATCGCCAGATGGAAGTGTACGCGGTGGTAGACGACTTCGAGCGGGAGGTTCAGCTCGTGATGCTGCGCAACGAAGCGCGACAGGCGAGATCTATCGAAGACCGGCCGAAGGGCGTACGATTCCCGTTGCCGGAGTGGCTCAAGCGCGCGCCGATGGTGCTGCGCGCCACTCATCGCTAAGGATCGACTCGCCTCCCGGCATCGCCGTCGCAATGCGACGCGAGCCCTAACCAGGAGCCCCGGCCCGGAATGGCCGGGGCTTCTGCGCGTCACCCCTCACCTCCGGCCCCCTCTCCACGGGCACTGTACGGACCGGGCACATGGAGAGGGGGAGATGTCGCACACGCAGGAAGTGATGAAAACATGATGAGGATCTCCCTGAGACCGACATCCCACCCTCACCCCCAGCCCCTCTCCCTGCGGGAGAGGGGAGTCGAGTGTTCGGTGTGGGTGGCCTTTCAGTGCGGTGGAGTGGGGGAGTGGTTTTAACGGGGGCGGCTATTTCAAGGTAGCGGGAATGGCTAACACATATGGATTTCGGTTGCGGCGCGGAGACCAGATTCAATTGCGCCCTGGATCCAGGCGTGCGCGAGGGATGCGTGCTCACCGGCGAAGTGGATGCGGCCTTCCGGCGCGACGATGTGGCGGTGCAACTGCGTGTGTTGGCCCGGGTCGAAAAGGGCGAAGGCTCCACCGGCGAACTCGTCGTCGTGCCACATCTTCGAAGCGCCGACCTCGAACTCGGCCGCTGCCTGGGGATGGATGCAGGTGAGGTTCTCCAGCGCCTGCGTGATGCGGTCGGAGGCGGAGAGGGAACCCCAGCGTTGCGCGTCTTCGGACCAGGTGTAGCTGGCAAGGACGACACCGCGCCCGGTCTCTCGCCCTTGCTCCGGGTAGTAGGTGACGCGGATGGGAAGGTCGGACAGGGTGCCGCCGCCAAAGATGCCGTCATCCTCCTCCCAGAAGCGGCGCCGGAACTGGAGCAGGATCTTCGCCGAGGCGTCGTAATGGAGCTGGCGGATGGCGCGCTGCTTGCCACGAGACAACGGCTTGATCATTTCTACATGGCGAAGAATCGGGAACGGCACGGTGACGACGGCGTAATCGGCGGTGAGAGACTGGCGACCAGATCCGGTCGCGAAATGCATGGTAACGTCGTCCGGCGACTGGTCGAGGGCGACGAGCTTAGCGCCGAAACGGATGTGCCGCGCGAGCGATGGGAGGAAGGCGCGGGGGAGGAGGTCCATGCCGCCGGCAATCGTGACCATGTCGGTGTAATAGCCACCCACCTCCTCACGCAGCAGCTCCATGAACGACGAGTTCATGAGCGCCTCCTGGCCGAGCATCAGGCCGAAGAGTTCGATCGCGCCCTCGGACCAGCCGCAAATTTCCAGGAATTCGCGCGTGGAGTACTGGTCGTGCGCGGCGCTGATGGCATCCCACGCGGCCTCGCCATCGGACTCCACGCGCTTTGCGAAGGGCGAAATGGCGTTCATCCAGAGCGACCCGACGGGCGTGCCGCGCTCCGCGTCGGAGACCTCGAAGCCAAGGGAGTTCGGGTCGGCGTCCGCGTCGCGTATGCGATAGCGCTGGCCGTGGACGAAGAAGTAGGCATCGGGATTGGTGACGGTAAAGGGGATGGTCTGGAGGCCGAACTTTTCGACGTAGGCGAGGGTGAGGTCGTGGCAGCGGGGGATGCGCATGGCGCCCGCCTCCGCGAAGAGGCCGGGGGTGAACGGTTCGCGCAACGTGTGGACGCGTCCGCCGACGCGTTCGCGCGCCTCGAGAATAGTTACCTCATGCCCTGCGCGCATGAGTTCGTGCGCCGCGACGAGACCGGCCATCCCCGCGCCCACGACGATCACGCGCAGGGGGATGCCGGTGGGTGGGAGCCCGGACTCGATGATGTCGCGGAGCGCGGACGAAGCAAGGTCAGGCATGTGCGGAACTATAGATGATGCGACCCGCATGGTGGCATAGATCAGATCGGCCTATGAAATCGTCGTTACTGTGCTTCAGCGAGGACCCGATCAATGGCTGCTGGACATCCAGCGCACTCATCCCCTGGTAAAGGACGAGCCATTCTCGGAGCACGTCCGGGTCAGCAGATTCCAGCGCCTCAGCGAACGCGACAAACGCCTTGGGACCCCTGGCCTTGCCGTCTGTGAATAGACGTTGCCGTCCACAACCGAGCGACCGGAACGACGACCGAACCAGCTCGGAAGCCGCTCCTCGGTCGGACTGACGCCTACGCCAGGAACGCCGTGCCCTGCAACGTCTCGGGCGCGGGCACGCCAAGGCGGGCCAGGATCGTGGGGGCAAAGTCGCGGTTGTCGACCCGCTCACGGAGCAGCTGCGCGGCGCCGCCCGTGCGGTAGAAGCAGAAGCCCTCACCCGTGTGGACGCCGTT
>JBKKBS010000085.1:0-5225 GCA_046713815.1 Tepidiformaceae bacterium | reverse complement strand
TCGTTCAACGAAAGCGAGCCGGTGGTCTGCACCCCTGCGCAGGCGCTGGACTGTTTCGTTCGGACCCACACGGATTGCCTGGTGCTGGGCGAGCGGGTTGTGTTGCGGACGCCGTGAAGATCGTTTTCTTCAATCGTTTTTTCTTTCCCGATACCTCCGCCACCAGCCAGATACTTTCCGACCTCGCATTTCATCTCGCGAAGCAGGGGCGCGAGATTCACGTCGTCACGAGCCGCCTGCCTGGCGCAAGCGAGCGCGAGGAAACGATTCGCGGCGTCGTCGTTCATCGCGTCGCGGACGCCCCCACCGCCCCTCATACCCTCGCGCAACGGGCGGCCGCTTACCTGCAGTACTACCGCGGCGCGAGAGACGCAGCGCGGGCGCTCGTCCAGAGGGGCGACATCGCGGTCCTGAAAACCGATCCGCCGCTCCTGTCTTCGGTGGTCGGTCCTCTCGCCAAGGCGAGGGGCGCCAAGGTTGTCGTCTGGCTCCAGGATCTCTTCCCCGAAGTCGCGCACGAATACGGCATCCCGGGGGCGGGCGGCCTCACCGGCAGTCTGTTGCGGCGATGGCGTGATCGGACACTCGCCGCCGCTGACCGCATCGTGGCGATCAGCGATGGGATGGCAAGGCGGCTGAGCCTTTCCGGTGACCGAGCTCACGTGATCCACAACTGGGCCGACGGAAAGGCGATCGTTCCAATAAGCCGCAAGGAAAACTCCCTTCGCCACGCCTGGGGCCTTGCCGATGCGTTCGTCGTCGCGTACTCGGGCAACCTGGGCCGAGTACATGAGTTCGACACCGTGCTGGGCGCCGCGGCGCGCCTGAAAGCGCACGCCGATATCCAGTTTGTCGTCATCGGCCGCGGGCCCCGCTTGCACGAGGTCCAGAGTCGCGCCGAGAAGCAAGGCCTGCCCAACATCCGCTTTGAGCCGCACCAGAGCCGCGAGCAGCTCTCGCTGAGCCTGGGCGTTGCCGATGTCCATCTCTCGATCCTGCGGCCCGAGTTCGAGGGCCTGGTTCATCCGAGCAAGCTCTATGGGATCATGGCCGCCGGCCGGCCCCCGATATTCGTGGGCGATGTCGAGGGCGAAACGGCGGCCATACTGCGGCAGGCCGGGGCTGGCGTCAGCGTTCCGAGTGGAGATTCGGCGGCATTGGCAGCGGCCATCATCGCGCTCCGGGACGACCCTTCCGAGAGGGAAAGCATCGGAATGCGGGCCCGAAAATCGTTCGACGAGCGATTCGACATGCCGATCGCCCTCGCCCAGTGGGAGCGCCTGCTGTCTTCGCTAGAGGCATTTCCTTCGGATCGATGACCAGCGCCATCCATGTCGGTCGCGGA
This sequence comes from Tepidiformaceae bacterium, assembly GCA_046713815.1. Lineage (GTDB taxonomy): Bacteria > Chloroflexota > Dehalococcoidia > Tepidiformales > Tepidiformaceae > JBBDMZ01. The sequence continues at coordinate 3,880 of JBKKBS010000085.1, read as the reverse complement.
GCCCTGGTGTGGCTGGGGCTCTGCTGGGCGCTTCTCGCGACTGCGGCTCCGGAGACTCTGTCCGGCTTCACGCTCCAGGATTTTCTCGGTCGCGCGTGGTCCCATGAAAGTGTGCGCTTCACCGCTTCACTCGCACAGATCCGCAAGGCCAAGGCTGGAGAAGCGCTCGTCTCGGAGGGCGGCGTCTCCGTTCCCTATCAGATCGTGTCTTCCGAAACTCCCGCGATCGAGATCCTGACCGATCTCGAGCCCTTCGAGACGAAACGCTTCGAGTTCAGGCGCGGGCAAGCAAAGCCCGCCACCGATCTCACAGTGGATGACACGCCCGAGCTCATTCGCATCGTCAACGGCCGCATCGCGATCGCCGTGCGCAAGTCGCTCGTGGGGCGGCAGGGTCCGATCGCGGGTGTGCGCCTCGGCTCCGGCCGCTGGATCGGGGATTCCATGCTCGCGTCTCCTCGCCGCGTTGCGGCCTATTCGGCCCGCGTCGTCGCGCGCGGTCCCGTCTTCGCGGAAGTGCGTTGCGATGTCGAGTTCGCGGAGGGCGGGACCTGGCAGCTTCGCATCCGCCTGCAGGCGCTCGAGCCCGCAATCGTCGTCGAGGAATCGTTTTCGCTCGGCGATGCGACGACATTCTCCCTCGTGCTGAACCGCGAGTTCGAGCCGCATTATGTCCTGCACCGCCGCGGGCGCGGAACGGCGGCGAATGCGAACGCCGTCGGCGAGGTCATGAAGTCCGACCTGCGTGTGAGGGACGCGCAACCGCCCTTCATGCTCGAACCGTGGCTGCACTGGTGGGAGCGCGACCGGCAGGGCAACTGGTTCGGCCTCTACAACGATTCCGACGACGACCTGCTCGCGATCGGGGCCCTGGAGCCCGGGCTTTGGGTCGATCCAGGGGTGCCGGCGGAATCGCGCTCGCCTTCGCTCCTGCCCCTCCAGTACCGGGGCAACGACCTGTCGCTCGAATTTCCGCTGCGAGGCGGCAAGCGAAAATGGCTCATCGCCGCGCTGGGGCGGCGCGAGACGCTTGCGCCGCTGGACGCGGCCACGAAGCAGATCGCGCCCCTTCCGCAGCTATACGTGATCAAGCACGGGGATTTCCCCCTGACGCGCATCAAGGATTACGCGCTGAAATGGACCGCAGGCGAGGTGATCCATCCTCGCCTTTTCGTGACAGGAGACGAGGTCGCGCGGTTGCGCGCGTCCTTCAAAGCGGTGCCCGCGACCGTGGCGCGCCTCGCGGGGACCGCAATCTCCCCCTACTCGATGGACGAACCCATCGCCTTGTATCTGGCGAGCGGATCGCCGGAGTTGGGAGCCCGCCTTGCCTCGACGGCCACGCAATGGGTGCAGGACGCGGTGAGCAGGCTGCTGCGACAGGAAGACCTGGTGACGATGGGATTCGCGCCGCACCATCAGTGGAATATCTTCGCCGCGATGAGCCTCGCCGACGCCGTGTGGTCGAGCGGGCACGTGTCCCCGACGGCGAGAGAACGTCTCGCGGCGCAAACGGCGTTCCTCGCATACACGATGAGCCGGCCCGACTACTGGTCTCCCGAGCGGGGCTACGCCGCGAATCCCAACATGACCACGACCGTCGCGACGCTCCAGGTCGTTCTCGCCTGCATGATCCCAACCCATCCCCTCGCGAGAGCGTGGGTGGACGAAGGCATGCGCGAACTCAAGGACCGGCAGCTCGACACGTGGAGCGACGCCCACGGCGGATGGCTCGAGGCTCCGCACTATGCGATGGTGTCGTTCGATCACCTGGTGGGGGCCTTCCTCGCCGCGCGCAACGCCGGATTCGTCGACCACCTCCACAACCCAAGGATGAAGAGAGTCGCGGAGTGGCTGGCGAAGATCTCGACGCCGCCCGATTCCGCCGCCGGCGGCACCCGGCACCTGCCGCCTATTGGCAATACCTACGTGCGAGAGCCGACCGGCGAGTTCGCGTTGATGGCGCACCTCTGGAAGGAGGTCGATCCGGAATTCGCCTCGGCCATGCAATGGATGCATCGACAGCAAGGCTCGCCCCGAACCCCGGGAATCGGTGGATTCTTTGCGACGCTGGCGGGTTATCGCCAGATCCTCGCGGACGATTCCATTCCCGCGCGCGCTCCGGCCTATGGCAGCGAGCGGTTTGCCGAGACTGGCGTGATGCTGAGGAGCGGCTTCCCCACGAACCGCGAAACGCAGCTCCACCTCATCGCCGGCGCGAATCACAGCCACTACGACCGCGACTCGGGAAGCTTCACCCTGTGGGGCAAGGGCCGCGTCGTCTCCGACGATTTCGGCTACTCGGGCCATGCTCCCGGCGCCGAGCACAGCATGGTCGTGTCCCCGCGGGCGCCCGATGGAGCCATCATGCGGGTCGAGCAGTTCATCAACAGCGACGGCGTCGACTACGTCCGCGGCATCAAGAGCGGCGCGTGGGAACGCCAGGTCGTTTTCGTGAAGGATGCGGATCCGCTCGGCCCCAATTTCTTCGTGATCCACGATGCGAGCCGCAACGATCCCGGCGCGCGAATGACCCAGTGGTTCACTGCCGCCAGCGTGAGGATCAAAGGACGTGCGGCGTGGGTGGCCGGCAACGACGACGTCGACACGGATGTGCTGTTCTTGCCCGAGAGCGGAGATCCGCCAACTCTCGCGGAGAAGTCCGTCGCTAGCTGGGGCATGGCCGAAGGAAAATATGGCCGCGTCACCACGACGCAGACCGCGATCGTGCTGCCGCTCGACGCGACGCTCGGGCTCACCACGGTCCTCTACCCGCGATTGAAACGGGAGCGGCGTCCTGCGCTCACCGAGTTGGCAGGCGGCCGCGGCGTGAGGATCGAATCTGAAGCGGGAACGGATTACGTCTTCCTGGCCACGGAGCCGTTCGAGTATGGCGAAGGACCGGTTTCGTTCAAGGGAAGCGTCGGCACCGTCCGGATTCGCGGCTCGACGGCGAAACTCTGGCTCGGTGCGCCCGGAAGCGTGGCAGCCCTCGGCGAGAAATTGCGAATCCCATGACCGCAAGGTATGGTTGACCGGTGCGCGCGATGCAGAGGAGGAGCATGAGTACGGAGCTGGTGGCTATCGTGGGGCTTGGCTACGTGGGCCTGCCCCTCGCCCTCGCGTTCGGGGGAAAGCGCAATACGCTGGGGTTCGACGTCTCGAAAGAGAAGGTCGATAGTTACCGCCGCCAGGTCGACCCGGCAGGTGAAGTCAGCCCTGCCGAATTCGCAGCCGCCGCGAAGCTTCGCATGAGCACGAATGCGGAGGACCTCGCCGAGGCCGACGTCATCATCATCGCCGTGCCCACGCCTGTGGACGATGCGAGGCAGCCGGATTTCACGCCACTGCTCCGTGCGTGCCGGAGCATCGGGCCACACCTCAAGGCCGGCGCTACGATCGTGTTCGAATCGACCGTCTATCCCGGCGCCACGGAGGAGATCTGCATCCCGGAGCTCGAGCGCGTCTCGGGAAAGCGGTGGAAGGCAGACTTCTTCGTGGGCTATTCGCCTGAGCGGATCAACCCCGGCGACAAGGAGCACACGCTGACCAAGATCACCAAGGTGGTCTCCGGCGATACTCCCGAAACGCTGGAGCGACTCGCGCAGCTCTATGGATCGGTGATCGGGGCCGGCGTCTACCGCGCCGAAAGCATCAAGGTGGCCGAGACGGCGAAGGTGCTGGAGAACACCCAGCGCGACCTGAACATCGCCTTGATGAACGAGCTGGCAATCATCTGCCACCGTGTGGGAATCGACACCACGGACGTGCTGAAGGCCGCGGGAACCAAATGGAACTTCCTCAACTTCCGCCCAGGGCTGGTGGGCGGACATTGCATCGTAGTCGATCCCTACTACCTCACCCACAAGGCCGAGATGCT
>JBKKBS010000084.1:0-6476 GCA_046713815.1 Tepidiformaceae bacterium | reverse complement strand
CGTGTTCGTTTCGAACATGCGCCCCCGCGTGCTGGAGAAGCACGGGCTTGGCTACGACGACTGCGCCCATCGCAACCCCGGCCTCGTCTACGCGCAGGTCACGGGCTACGGCCCCGACCACGAGGAGTCGAACCGCGCCGCCTACGACGTCGGCGCCTTCTGGAGCCGCGCGGGCGTGGTCGCGAGCCTTATGCCCGAAGGGGCGGCGGAACCGCCCTCGCAACGCGGCGGAATGGGGGACCACATGACCGGCGCGAACGCGGCTGGAGCCATCTCCGCGGCGCTCTACTCGCGCGAGAAGACCGGCCGCGGCCAGCGGGTCGGCGTCTCCCTCATGCGCATCGGCGCCTACATGGTGAGCTGGGACCTGAACACCCATCTCCGTCTCGGCATACCGATTGCCCCCTACGACCGCCACCACGCGGTCAACCCCATCATCAACAACTTCAGGGACAAGGACGGCAAGTGGTTCTGGCTGCTGCTCCTCCAGGCGGACCGGCACTGGCCCGACCTCCTGGCCGCCCTCGACGCCCCGCACCTGGCCGCGGACGAGCGCTTCAACAGCATCCCCAATCGCATGCTCCACCAGGGCACGCTCGTTGACGAACTGGACACACTCTTCGCCAGCAAGTCGCTTGCCGAGTGGACGCCGATCTTCGACGCGCACAACGTCTGGTTCGCGCCCGTGAACACGATCGAGGAAGTGGCGAAGGACCCGATGGCGGAGGCCGCAAGGGTCTTCGTCGATGTCCCCGGCCCGGACGGCCCCGTGCGCCAGGTGGCTACGCCCGCCGACTTCTGGGGCACGCCCGTGAAGCTCCAGGGCTGGGTGCCCGAGCTCGGACAGGACACCGAGGCCATCCTCCTCTCCATCGGCTACGACTGGGAGCGCATCATCGCCCTCAAGGAAGAAGGCGCGATCCCATAGCGCACGGACAGCCGCAAAATCACACGCCGAACCGTTTTCCGATGCGCTCCCTCGTCTGTGCAGACATCCGGTCGGTTGGCGGTTGAGCGGGAGTTCGACCAGGTAGGTTGACCCCTCTTCGTGGTTGCCACCTCAACGAACTCGGCGTAAACGCTCATGTACCGAAGAAGGAGCATGTCATGACCGTTATTACTACCGCGTCAAGGATCGGGATCGCCGCCATCATCGCGTTGGCGATCGGGATCGTGACGGTCTCGGCCGCCGGGGGTGGCGCCGAGGTCACTACGTCACAGGTAAGTTGGACGATCGATGCGGCCAACTGCGACGACCTGGCCGCCGGCACAACGATCGAAGGCGAAGGGACGCTCAAGTCAGTAACGATCGTTCGGGAGAGCCGCGATGGGATCATCACGGTGATCAATTCAAGCCACGCCTTCGGCACGGCCACCGACGGGGATGGCAATGAGTACCGCTGGAGCTACAGCAACGCGTTCCGCATCTCGAACTCACTCGCCGATCCTGGCACGCTCTCCGGCACCATGACCGACCACTTCTCGCTGGCAGGCTCAGGTCCCGCCGGTATCGTGGCCGGGTTCATCGCGGCGTACACCGAGGTTGGAGGGACGTTCAGCTTCGTCCCTCAGCACGTCGTCGGTGACCCGCTCGACTTTGCCGCGGGTACGTCCCGGTGCGATCCGCTCTAGGATCCCTTGGGGAGCACGTGTGGCGGCCTCGGGTAGTGCCGCCGCATGTGCTCCCTGACACATCGAGAGGCGCGCGTGAACGATGAAGTCCACGAGCCGGCTGTTTTTGCCGCTGTTTGTGAGCGTCGTGCTGATCCAGGGGTTCCATGTGTTCGAGCACATCGTTCAACTGGCACAGGTGTACGTGTTCGATGTCGCGGACGACGACGCGTTCGGGCTCTTGGGCTACCTGATCAAGCCCCAGGGCACGGAGGAGTGGCTACACCTGGGCTTCAACAGCCTCTACCTGCTGGCTATCTATGCCCTGGTGCGGCCGCTTTGGCAGGTCACGGGCACCGCGATACCTTTATGGTCGTTTGTCGTCTTTGCCGCGGCTGCGGTCGGCCTCGAGAGCTGGCACGTCGTGGAACACATCGTGATTATCGCGAATGTGATCGAGCACAGTGGCTGCCCGTGCCCCGGCATCGGCGATCGAGCGCTCGGCGTGACGGACACCCAGCTTCACTTTGTCTACAATGCGGTCGCCTACGCCGGCACGGTGACTCCGTTCTGGTTCTTGATGCAGGATGACGTTGACCATGATCGGCGGCAATCAGTGCTCGAACCAGCGACCGCAGGTCCAGCGCACGGTCCGACATAATCCCTCCCGACGAGTCAGATGGACGTTACCTCTCTACATATCGCGACATTTGATGGGCACATCGCCTGGGCGCTCACGGGCCTTGGGCTGACCATCTCGTTCGGAGGACTCTGGTTCGCGGTTCTCGCGCTGACGGTAGGAGTTCGTCGCCGCTTGCGCCGCGGCAGGTCGCCTTCCGGTGGCCGATCCCCCAACACCTGATGTGTCTAGCCCAGCTCCCGCTTTAGGCGGTCGATTGGGGGGACGGGGCTCGGGTCGACTCCGTTGAGGAGCCCCAGGTAGCACGAGACGTAGTCTCCCCAGGCGGTGCCGAGTAGGAGTTCGGCGAGGATGGTTTCGCCGTTGACGGGGCAGCGGTGGACGGGGATGCCCTGCTCCGCGAAGTACGTGGTAGTCAGGTCGAATCGTTTCTGTGTGCGCTCGTGGTAGAGGCCGGATTCGAGCGTGATGAGACTGAGAGTCTCCTCGAAATCGCGTGCATTGGCGAGACCGACGACGAGGTTGTGGTTCGCTTCCGGGAGGATGTCGGCCGCGCCAAGCGCCTTGGCGTTTTCCGCCACCTGGTTCTTGAAGCGTGACGCCACCGACGCAAGGTGCTCGGCGCCCAGGACGAGTGGGAAACGCACCTGCAGAGCCGACGCGATTTGCTTCGCCTCGTTACGCTCCTCGGGGACCGACGGCTCCAGCGCTTCCACGAAGTCACGATGCCCGCTGCCAGCCGCCTCGACTTCGTCGTTCGCGACGCCCGTGATGCCCAGCATGAGCCCGAGGCGCAGCAGCGGCGCGAGGCTGTGGGCCAGCGCCGCGCGCGGCTGGGACAGGTAGTCGATCGAGTGCACCGGGACACCGTCGCCCTCCGCGCGCGCGCCAATCGCCCCGCCGCGTGTCATCGCAAGCATCATCGCGCCCCGCTTCCACGCGTCGTCGTACGAGGAGAGCAGCTCTTCGGTGTTGCCGCTGTAGGACGAGATCACGACGAGCGTTTCGCTATTCACCCAGTTCGGCAGCGTGTAGCCGCGGCTGACGACCACCGGGATCTCGGAGGAGACGTTCGCGATGGCGGCGAAGTAGTCCGCCGCCGTCGCCGACCCGCCCATGCCCGCGATCACCACGCCCCTCGCCCGCTCCGCGCCGGGCGGGAGTTCGAGCGACTCGCTCTGCTCCCACGCGCGGATCAACTCCGTGCCGAGGTTACGGATGTGTCCGAACATGCCGCCCTTGTCGAGGTCGAGCCGGTAGCGGTCATCGAGTGTCGGCATCAGGCCACCCCCGCGATCTCTTTGCCCGCCTGGAGCACGGGCTGGACGAGCGCCTGGTCGCGCACCTCTGTGTAAATGCGCACGAGCGGTTCCGTCCCGGACAGGCGGAAGAGCAGCCAGCCCTCGTCGATAATGAACCGCCATCCATCCACGGTGTCGTGCGCGATCACCCGGCGCCCGGCGATCTCCGTCGGCGCGGCCGCGTCGAGGCGTGCCTTCACGACGCTGTTCGCGCCCGGTTCGAGCTCGAAATCGAGACGCTCGTAGTAGTGCGGTCCCGTGATCGCGAACACGTCTCTGAGCAACTCCGATGGCGGTTTCCCCGCTGCCGCGACCGCATCGAGCAGGAAGAGGCCGGCGAGGATGCCATCGCGCTCAGGGAGATGGCCGCGGAAGCCGTAGCCGCCGCTCTCCTCACCGCCGATGAGCGCGTCCTTCTCCATCATGAGGGGGCCGATGTGCTTGAAGCCCACGGGCGTCTCGTAGCATTCGACCCCGTAGTGGCTGGCGAGGATGTTCGCCATCCCCGTGGTCGTCACTGACCGCACGACCGGTCCGCGCAGTCCGCGTTGACCGAGCAGGTAGTTCACGAGCAAGGCGAACGTCCGCAACTGGTCGACATAGACGCCCTTCTCGTCGACGAGGCCTACGCGATCGGCGTCGCCGTCAGTGGCGATGCCCGCGGCGAACGTGCCGCCGGCCATGAGCGCCAGGAATTCTCCAAGGTTCTGTTCGATCGGTTCCGGGGCGCGGATGCCGGGGAAGAGGGGGTTGCGGTCCGTGTGGATCTCCGTCACCGACGTACCGCCGCCCGAGAGCAGCTCATCCAGGAGTCCCGCTCCAGCGCCGTACATGGGATCGACCGCCACGCGCAGTCCCGCCGAACGAATGCGCGCGATGTCCACATGCTTCGAGAGCGAGGCGAGATAGCCGGGCACGGGGTTGAAGCGCACGATATCGGTGCTGCCCGCGGGCGCGAGCTTGATTCGCTCCCGGTCCTCAAGGATTGCAGGCACGCGCGCCTCGATGTCCGCCACGATTTCGGGGCTCGCGCTGCCGCCGTAGTGTGGCTTCACCTTGATCCCATTCCAGCGGAAGGGGTTGTGCGAACTCGTGACGACGATGCCCCCGCAGGCGTTCGATTCGATGATGCGGTAGCTCAGTGCGGGCGTGGGCGCGGGACGGTCCGCAAGCTCCACTCGGAAGCCGTTGCCCGCGACGACGCGCGCCACCGCCATCGCGAACTCGTCCGAGAGGAACCTCGTGTCGTAACCGACAACGACGTGTCGTTCCGTGCCGTAGGTGGCGGCGAAATGGTCAGCCACGGCCTGCGCGCAGGCCCGTACGTTGTCGAAGGTAAATGCCTCGCCGATGATCGCCCGCCAACCGTCGGTGCCGAACTTTACTGGGCTCTCAGTCATCGAGCAGCATCATAGCGCGCTCCCGGTTCCAGGACTGTTGAGCGTGGGACGAGGCTCCGGGGTGCGATCGTTGCGCCTGCACCGGCAACCACGCCATCGAGCGATACACCGTCGCCAACGCGAACATCGTTTGCGAGGATGCACCCCGAAACGCTGGCGCCGTCACCTACGGACACGTTCTCCCAGAGCACCGAACGACTGATGGTGGTGGTGTGACCTATGTCGCAACCCGCTCCCACCGTGGAGAGTTCTATCTTTGCCCCGTCCGAAATCTGCACGGACTGTGCAACGGCACCGGCCCGACCTGAGAGTGCCTGGTTCAGGGCGAGGTACCGCGCTGCCGTGCCGATATCCGCCCAGAGCCCTTCGAACCGGTATCCGAGAACCCGCTGCCGGCGCGCAACGAGCGACGGGAACAGCGTCTCCTCGACGCGCACCGCACCGGGGGGAATCTGGTCTACAAGGCCCGGCTCGAAGATCCATACGCCGGCGTTCACAAGCCTGGACGGTGCGGTCCCGAGCGGTGGTTTCTCCACGAACCCTGTCACCATCCCGGCCGAATCTAATGCGGCAACCCCGAACGGCGACGGGTCCTCGACCTCGCTGAGGGCGAGCGTGAGGACGGCGCTCGCCTCGTCGTGTGCGGCAAGCGCAGCCCGGAAGTCGAAGTCGACGAAGATGTCGCCGTTGAGAACAACGAAGCGTCCCTCGATACCCGCTGATTGCACGGCGTTCCGAATCGCGCCCCCGGATTCCAGCCGCTGCGTCTCCAGCACGGGCAGAATCTCGACCCCGAAATGGATTCCCGCTGGATACGCTGCCGCCAGGTCCTCGTTTGCCTGGCCGAGAGCAAGCACAGCCCGTTCGATGCCGTTGCCTGCCAGCCATTCGAACAGGTACTCGATCGCCGGCCGGTTGCAGACCGGCACGAGGCTCTTGTGACGCGTGAGCGTGAGTGGGCGGAGGCGCGTGCCCTGGCCGCCGACCAGGATGATAGCGTCCATGTGTCCGTCCTCCCTACGGAGGACGTTAGCGAACCGCCTCTCTCGTGGCGGGCGTGACGCCCACCGCGCGAGCCAGGTCCGCGGCCCGTTCCGTCGCTTCCCAGGGCACATTGAGGTCGATGCGCCCGAAGTGACCATAGGCGGCGGTCGCCTTGTAGATCGGCCGGCGCAGGTTCAGGTCGCGGATGATCGCCCCGGGGCGCAGGTCGAAATGCTTCCTTACGGCCGCCAGGATCTGCGAATCGTCGACGACACCGGTGCCGAACGTCTCAATGCCGATGGAGGTTGGTTGAGCCACGCCGATCGCGTACGACAGCAGGAACTCGCACCTCCGTGCGAGCCCGGCGGCAACGATGTTCTTGGCGACCCAGCGCGCGGCGTACGCCCCCGAGCGGTCCACCTTTGTCGGGTCCTTTCCGCTGAACGCGCCTCCGCCATGGCGGGCGATGCCGCCGTAGCTATCCACGATAATCTTGCGTCCGGTGAGGCCCGCGTCACCCTTCGGGCCACCGATCACAAA